>JAGBJE010000295.1 GCA_017934625.1 Pseudobutyrivibrio sp.
ATACGAGAAGAAACACGAGTTTAACGTTGGTGTTGACCTCGGTTTCATACAGAACCGCTTAAACTTAGTTGCTGACTTCTATTGGCGTGACAACTTTGACCTGATGGGTTACCTCAATACTCAGGGTGCTGGTGGTCAGATTCGTAAGTTTGCTAACGTTGCATCTATGCGTTCTCATGGTGTTGAGGCAACTATCTCTAGTCACAATATTATGTCAAAGGATTTCAATTGGCATACTGACTTGACATTTGCTTACAGCAAAACAACTATTACTGAGCTCCTTTCTCAGTCACGTGTTATTGACCTCGTTTCTGGTAGCGGTTTCGCTCGTGTAGGTTATGCTCACCGTGCATTGTTCTCAATTCCATTCGTTGGTCTTAACGATGAGGGTATTCCTCAGATTATTAACGAAGATGGTAATGTAACAACAACAAACATCAACTTCCAAGAGTTTGATAAGCTTGACTTCTTGAAGTATGAAGGTCCAACAGAACCTACTGTTACTGGTGGTTTGAACAATATGCTTCAGTGGAAGAACTGGCGTTTAAACATCTTCATTACTTATTCATTTGGCAATAAGTTGCGCCTTGATCCAGTATTCTCTTCAAGTTATTCAGACCAGACAGCTATGCCTAAGGAATTCAAGAACCGTTGGGTAACTCCAGGTGATGAAAAGATTACTACAATCCCAGCTATCGCTTCAGTACGTCAGTACTATAACGACTATACGTTAGGATATGCTTACAATGCATACAACTATTCTACAGCTCGTATAGCTGATGGTGGTTTCATTCGTATGAAGGATATTTCTCTTACTTACGATTTCAACCCATCACTCATTCGCAAGATAGGTCTTGGCTCTGCTTCTCTCAAGCTTGATGCTACAAACCTCTTCTTGATCTACTCTGATAGTAAACTTAATGGACAGGATCCTGAATTCGTAAACGCAGGTGGTGTTGCATCTCCACTTTCTAAGCAGTTCACTCTTACAGTTCGTTTGGGTATCTAATTTAGTAATAAATAAACAAAGACTATTATTTAAGAATATATTATGAAGTCAATTAAATTTTTAGCACTTATGCTCTTTGCTGTGCTCGGCTTTTCTGCTTGTAGCGACAGTTTCTTGGATAAGAATCCAGATGAGCGTATTTTAATTGATACTGAGCAGAAAGTAGTTAAGTTGCTTACTTCTGCTTACCCAACAGGTAGCTATATGTGGTTGGGTGAATTGTTGAGCGATAACATTATTGACAATCAGGCTCCACACCTTCCTTCTAGCTCTTCTGTAAAGCAGATTGTAACTAAATATAATTATAGTTCTTATGCACGTTGGGATGACCAATTATTCCGTTTTGAGCCTGCAACTATGGCTACTTACAATGATTGGGACTCTCCAGGTACATTGTGGCAGTCTTACTATAGCTCTATTTCAACAGTAAATCATGCTCTTCAGGCTATTGATGAAATTGTTGCAAAGAATAACCATGAAACTGAAGTTCTTAAGGCTGCTCGTGCTGAGGCTCTTTTGATTCGTGCTTATAGCCATTTTATGCTTGCACAGTTGTTTAGCCCAGCATATATGGATGAAGAAAAGAGCAGCCAGCCTGATCAAGTTGGTATTCCTTATGTAACTGAAGTTGAAGATGTTGTAAGAAAGGACTACCAACGTGGAACTGTAGCTGAAACTTATGCTAAGATCCAGAAAGACTTAGAGGATGCTCTTCCAAACATTTCTGATAGGAACTTTGAGAAACCAAAATGGCACTTTAATGTTAATGCTGCTCATGCATTTGCTGCTCGTTTCTATTTGACAACACGTCAGTATGAAAAGGTTATTCAGCATGCTAATGCAGTACTTGGAACTGATCCTGCAACATCTGCACAGTGGACAATGGACTATTCTCGTTTCACTTCTGATTTGTCTTCTTTCAGTGACTATTCAAAAGTTTGGCAGTCTCCAGATTTGAAGAATAACCTCATGTTGATGGCAACATATTCTATCCATTATCGTCGTACATTCGGTTATCGTTATTCATGTGCAGGTCCTGCAGCTCGTGCCGCATTTATGATTCACTCTAGCCCATTATGGAGTGGTTACATTCTTCCTGCATTTGGTGTTGCAGGCTTCACTGCTGCATCTTCAAGTTCTCAGGACTATGGTTTCACAACAACTAAGATTGGTGAAGAGTTTGAATATTCTGATAAGATTGCTGGTATTGGATATCCTCACCAGATTCTTACTCCATTCACAGCTAATCTTCTCTTGCTAGAGCGTGCTGAAGCAAAGGCAATGACAGGTGACTACAATGGCGCTGGTCAAGATTTGATGGCTTATTGGAACAACCAAATCAATAGTTTCAATGAAGACCAAAAGAAATCATATGTAGATACACGTTATTTGCGTTTCATGGAACCAGATCATTTCATGTCTATATATGGCAAACCAAATGCGCAGAACTCTAATGTTATTATGGACTGGTCTTTCACACAGCAGTATATTAGTCCAAAATTTGTAGTTGCTCCAGAGGCAATTCCTTATATGAACTGTGTAAACGACTTCCGTCGCTACGAGACAGTACTTCAGGGTATGCGTTTCTTCGACTTGAAGCGTTGGGGTATGGAAATTACTCACGAATATGCTGAAGGTCGTCAGGTACACACAGTTACATTGAAGGGTGATGACCCACGTCGTGCAGTTGAGGTACCTTGGGAAACTATGTCAGCTGGTATGGAAAGCTCACGTCCTACTGTTTCTGCTCAGAAGCAGGATATAATTAAGAATGATAATGCATTACGTGCTAAATAATAAAGGAGGAAGAAATTTATGAAAAGAAAATTCAATTATTTACTGCTTGCAGTTATGGCAGTAGTGTCTTTCGGATTTGTTTCTTGTTCTGATGATGACGACTTTACAAATACAATTTTCGATGTAACAGAACATCCACTTGACAGAACAGCATATACATTCCCACTTGACACATTCGTTAAGGTAAATTTCTTGGAACCATATAATCTCCGTTTCATCTATCGTATGGAAGATATTGGTTCTGACAAGCAGAAGAACCTTGTACCTGCTGCTTATGATAAGAGTTGTGAACTCGCAGTTCTTTCTAAGTATCTGTGGTATGATGTATATAAAGAAAACTCTCCTGAAACATTCCTGCAGGAGAATAGTCCTCGTATTATCCACGTTATTGGTTCTAAGAACTATAATCCTACTCAGGGAACTGAAGTTCTTGGTGTTGCAGAAGGTGGTTTGAAGATTACACTTTACAATGTAAACAATCTTAATGTTAGTGATATGGACATGATGAATGCATACTTCTTCAAGACTATGCACCATGAGTTCGGACATATTCTCGATCAGACACATCTTCGTCCAACTATCTTCAATACAATTTCATCTGGTCACTACAATGCAACAACTTGGCAGGAAACTCCAGACTCTGTTTCTATGGGTAATGGATTCGTTTCAAGCTATGCTTCAAGTTCTGCCTCTGAAGACTGGGTAGAAACTTTGGCTAACTATATTACAATGGACTCTGTACGTTGGAAGGCTATGCTTAATTCTGCATCTTACGAGTGGGAGGAAGTTGATTATAGTGAAGATATCTATGATAAGAAATTGCGAGGTGATTATAGTCGTGATACTATTGGTTATCTTAATGTTAAAGATAATGGTGAAAGGAAGGTTTACCGCCGAGTATGTCAACGCAATGGCGATGCTGCTCAAACCGTAATTTTGGATGCTGACGGAAATGTACAATGGGTACACAATTCTGGTATCAAAGGTGATGAAGTTATTCTCCAGAAACTTGATTTGGTAACTGAATGGT
Source organism: Pseudobutyrivibrio sp. (assembly GCA_017934625.1). GTDB lineage: Bacteria > Bacillota > Clostridia > Lachnospirales > Lachnospiraceae > Pseudobutyrivibrio. Next base: position 3,837 of record JAGBJE010000295.1, read on the forward strand.
TGCAGACATATTTTGGAATTAATATCGAAGACATTCGCTACGCTGTACAAGATCGTTCATATCTTAAAGATGAAAATGGACAATTTGTGCTTGATAGGTTAAATCGTCCTATTAATAAGTTGACGCTTCCTGTTGAGGGTGATCCAGAAGGACGTACTCTAATTCAGGTTCTTCTTGACGGTATCAATCAGTATAAAACATTACAACAATAATAATTTGACTGTTATATGAAAAAAATATTATATTTCTCACTTTTGCTTGGTTTAGCATTGTCTTATACTTCGTGTCAAGATGAAGAAGACTTGCTATTCGATAAATCTGCAGCTGAGCGTTTGAATGAGATTAAGGGAGTTTATTCACAGCGCCTTTGGGCTTCTCCTAATGGTTGGGCAATGCAATATTACCCAACCTATGAGAACGAAGCTCCATACGGAACTGGTTATTTGATGCTTTGCGATTTCAACAACGACTATTCTGTTCGTGTTGCTATGAATAATTCAGTAACAAATAATCAATATAAAGAAGATACTTCAGCTTGGGAAATCATTACTGACAATGGTCCGGTTTTGACATTCAATTCTTTTAACTCTGTTATTCATACATTCTCTAATCCAGAAGATATTCAGTCTACTACAGATGAAACTGAGACAGGACGTGGTTATGAAGGTGATTACGAGTTTGTTATTGTTGATGCTCCTGAAGATGCTTCTTATATGATGCTGAAAGGTAAGAAACGTGGAACTTATTCTCTTCTTACTCCAATGGAAGATAACGTTAATTATGAAGAGTATCTCTCTGACATTCGTGCCTTCCATGACTTGATGTTTGCTGCTGATGCACCAACATTCGATGTTTTACATTTTGGTGATAGTATTTATAAGTTAGAGGATGCAAACGATGGTATTCCTAATATCTACCCATATGATGGTGACGCTATTCTTGATGAAAGTTTCAACCCATTCCTTATAACAAAGCGTGGAAATGATTATTATCTTCGTTTCCGTGACAAGTTTAAAGTTAATGAGGAAGAGACTGTTCAGGATTTCCGTTATGATTCAGAACGCGATGTTTTTGTAAGTGTTGATAACAGCGCTTACTATATGGATGGAGATAACCCACTTCGTTTTTACATGCAGACTATAGATACAAGGCTTGGTTATTGTGATTTTAGTCGTGCAGCTGGCGATATGTCTGAAAAATTTGCCGCATATTATAATGATGTTGTAGCTGGTTTCAAAAATGTAAAGGCTACTATGAATGGTATTTCACTTCGTTGGGCAAAGGCCAAAAATGAAACTGAAGCTAATTTCTGTACTTTAGTTAACTATAAGACAAAGAACAATGCTACTGTGTTGTATGTGATGGATACTCAGTCAGATGGTGAAGGCATTACTTTCCAATATACAACCCCAAAAGGTAATGGTCAGAACATTCTTAATACAGTACCTGCATTACAAACATTCCTTGACGTTCTTTCACAGAAGTATATTATAACTGCGTCAAAGACAAAGTTTAATCTTAATACTCTAAAATTCACTTCAGCTTCAGACCCAGATTTGTGGTTTACACTGAATTATACATACGTTGAGTTTGATCCTGATAAAACATTCTAATTTTTAATATTATAATCATGAAAAAATCAATTTTACTTTTAGCTGTTTGTGCTGTATCAATGTCAGGTATGGCACAAAACAAAGTAGCTGCTGATTTCTCAACTAAAATGATTAATAAGCAGGCTACTGTAATGAATGCAGAAATGAAGCAAGGTCCTCGCAAGGATTTAAAGAGTGGTGTTTACTACACACGTCCTGAGGGCACTATCTACAATGGTTTAAATGAAGAAGCTTCTGGTTATGGCTTTGCACGCTTGTTTGCACCAGCATTTTCTTCTTTGAAATTTACAAACATGTGCAACAACCGTGCTGCTGCTGTATGGGGATTTAATGGAAATCAGATGCCAGATTTAGATATTGTTGATGGCGATAATAACCTTGTTCTGGAAGTTGGCCAGGCTGGTTCAGGCTACTATATGCCTGAAATCTATGTAGGTTCTGATATGTTTAAGCTCGGTGCTTCTGCACAATATGCACAGTACAATGGTGTATATGGTTGCGAAATGGGTAATTATTCATTTGCTGATCAGCAGACAAGTGATATTTATGGATTTGGTTCTTTGTCAACTCATTATACTTTTGGCTCAGGAACTTTTTCTCCAACTGAAGGTGACAATGCTGGTAAACTTTTCCGTTCTCATGGTTTTGTGATGGAATGTCCAGCTCCAATTTCTCCTCTTTATATTGAACGTTTTAATTTCCTTGTTTACAACAATATGGAATCTGAGCCTATTGCAGACGGTTGTGAAGTAACAATGCAAATTCGTGGTTCAGAGTTTGATGCAGAAGGAAATAGAAAAATCGGTGGTAAGATTCTTTATGAGTTAAAGGCTACTAAGGCTGACGTTTCAGATGCACTTCATACATTCGATACAGAATACTCAAGTACAGGTAAGGCTGCTATCTATAATGTAACTTTCTCTAATAAGACAGTTGATCAATTAGGTACAGAAGTTGAAGATCCAATGGTTATTAATGAACCTTTCTACATTGTAGTTCGTGGACATGAGCAAGAAGGTGTTAACTTCGGTTATCGTCTGCTTATCCAGAATCCAGAGGATCAACTTCTTTATGGTACATATTCACTATGTTTTGAGGATTCAGACGTTGACTTAGCTAATAACTATGGTTTGTGGTATGGTTCTGATGGCGTGATTGATATGTCTTTCTACGGCGGATATGACTTTATTGAATGTCTTGAAAGCGCAACTGTAGGTGAAACTACTTTGTCTGGCATCAATGTTCTCCGCGTTTCAGCTGATGGTAAGAATGTTACAAACGAAGGTTCAGAAGAACAGCTTCAGGGTAGAGCAGCTTTCAATACTGCAGTAAGTTGGTTTGATGAAGAGAATCCTGATATCGTTAATTATGAAGTAAATGCAGATGATCTTCCTGCTTGGATTGCAATTGATGCTGATCCTCAGTTCGAAACAGGTCAGAACGAAGATGGCTCTACATATGACTATTATACTGGTGTTACATATGTAACAGTTGAGTGCGAAGCTCTTCCAGCAGGACAGACAGGACGTGCAGCTTCTCTCTACTTTGAGGGTAAGGGATACAAATCTCAAACTCCTCTGATCGTGCTTCAGGGTGATGCTACTTTAGCTGATGCTATTGAAAATCCTGTTGTTGTTAAGACTAACATAGCTAAGGGTACTTACAACCTTGCAGGTCAGAAGGTAGGTAAGAACTTCAAGGGTATTGTTATTAAGAACGGTAAGAAAGAAATTCAGAAATAATTCTTTTGAGTTTCAAATTTTATAGAGGATGTACATTATATTAAGTACATCCTCTTTTTTATTTTGTTTCATCAATAGTTATTTCTCATTGTTACTTTTATTGATAGACTGCAATAGATTAGTTAGTCTAAATGTTGATAATTGCATTTTTATTTGTTAACATACTTTCTTATTTTTCCAAATTCGCTTGCGGAGCATACTTTTATATATGCTTGTTGCCTATGGCAATATATTTAGTACAAAATAGTAACATTTCTCCATGTGATTAAATTCAGTGTTAAAGATAAGAATATAATTTGATTTATAGTAGAACTATTTTAGGTATACATGCTTTTTTACTTTTAGGTTAATCTAATAATGAGAATATGCTTGCATCGTTACATTCCCAATACAATTATGAGAATTATGCGTTTATAGCACGCTTTGATATATAAATATGTTTTCTTTAATTAGTTATTACAGTTTTATGAAGTTTTCAGTGACTAAGTGATGATGTTACTGCATTGTGTAATTTCATGCTAAACATCATCTAATAACCTTTATGACTTGTTGCCTTATAGACTAGCAATATGAGCACTCGCGAAACATAATTTTTTATAAGTTGATGGATAATAATTTTAAATATATTTGGTTAGTTATATTATAATTGAATACCTATTATGTCTCATCTGCTGATTCCTTTTTATAAATTAGTCAGCTACTAAATGATGAGTGATTAGGTTAAATCAGAATAGTATTTTGTGTTTTAGCTTTAATATTATGGAGTAGTTATATGTATTAGCTATTTCGGAGGTTAAGTGATGTGTTCTACAATTATTATTTAGAATATAATAGTATGATATGCATAATCTTATAATTTAAATTGAAATATTAGATGTTTATAATTTGTCTTTAAATTATAGATAAGTAAAAAGGCTGATAACATTCGTTTATCAGCCTTTTTACTTAAAAAATATTTAGTTATAGTATTTAGTCTATTCTTACTTTCTTTGTTGTACCGTCTGCACTCTTTACAATATAAATGCCTCTTTGCAGTTTGGCATTTTCAATATTGTCTGTGCTCATAATGCGAGTACCATTGATAGAGTAGATACCAACACTTGCATTGTTTTTAGCATTGTTTATTTCCTTTATTCCTGTTGGAACAAAATCTTCTGTACCATCGTTGTAGATGAATGAAACAACGCCATTGCTTGATTTAACTTTGATTTTGCTAAGTTTTATATGAAGCTTCTTTGTACCATCTGTGTTATTATTATAGAGACTTGATGATGGAGTTGAATTCTCTGAGAATTCATTAATAATAGCAACACCTTGTGTAGAAGGCCATAAGTCTTTACCTACATCATAATATCCAAAGCTATTGTCACCAGGAACTACCTGCATGCATGGTTCTCCATATCCTGTTGTATTTACTGTGTTGTTTCTCCAACGAGTTGCATTATAATTTGTGTGGTAAATAAGAAGTCCTTGACCTAACAAACCTTTGTCCCAACCATACTTACGGCTTCTGTTTTCAAATATGTAGTATTCGTTTTTATTGGCAGGATTGTATACTATGAAAGCATTACCACCATTCTCAAGTGGTTGCATATTTGAAACAACACATTGGTCAGTTTCTTTTAGCTCATCAAAATCAAACCATCCACAGAAGTTACGCTCGTATGCTGTGTAAGCTGCTGGTAACCAGCTATTGCCATTATAGCTTCCAGAACACATTAGATCCCAGTCACCCATACCATAGTTGCTATTAGTACTTCCGTTATTTCTATTTGTGTCGTAGAAGTCAGGCAAACCTAAGCAGTGTGTGAACTCATGGCAGATTGTACCTAATCCCGCCAATTTTCCGCCAGAAGTTCCTTCAAGTTCTTGTCCGCAAGCGTATGTGTTTAGTGTAACACCGTCAGCGCGGAAAGATGACATACCAAGCTGTGACTCATGTGGCCATATAGTCCAAGACGGAGCACCCTGCGCCTCAGCATAACCAGCATACAGAACGAAAACCTGGTCTACTTCACCGTCATTATCCCAGTCATAGTCTTTATAGTTTACGTCTTTATCAGCCTCTTTCATAGCCCAAATAATAAGCTGGCGAACATTCTTATCGCTGCCATACATGCCGTTTTCTCCATAGTAGCTTGCATTCTGTGGAGCTTTATATGGACCAACAACATCGAAAGTAAGGTCAAACGCTCCACGACTCATATCTTTGAAATAGTCATGAACACTACCTACAGCACCATAGCTGTTTGTATAACCTTCTTTGTTCGCTAAATCTGTAAAAGTCTGCTGTGGATTTTCAACTGTGAAGTCAATGTCGTTGAAAGAAACGAGAATGATTATACCTTTCTTGCTTCCATGAAAATCGCCAGTTGGAGTACCTATAGTCTTATGACGAAGGTGTTGCATATTTGGTGCAGCTTTCCACATGCGGTTTATGTCTTCTTCATTTCCGAATTGTGCGATTGCTTGGCTCTCCTGAAAAGAACGCATTTCTGCGTCATGAGCAAGCATGTCAGTTTTCTGCAGATAGTCGCCAATTGCATTTGCATAATAATAGTTGCCGTTTTCTTCAATAACAGGCACGCCGTCAGTTGTCTGATAGCAGTGGAAGTTCTCATCACCAACCAGCATCAGCGTGACCTTTGTACCATCACTCTGACTTACTGTTCTCCATTCTCTTTTAGCTGGAATGGCACTCATTGTTAGCGTAGCTGCCAGCATGAGTGTTGACAAAATTAACTTTTTCATTTCTAATTGTTTTTATTCTTTTTTTGTTAATATTTTTACAAATTACACCTGCAAAGTTATATTTTTATTGTTTAATATCAAAAATAATTATAATATTTTAAATATAATAAGGTGTAATGAGTCTATTTCGTGATCTTTTAAATTTCGATGTTGAGTTCAACAGGGCAATGGTCTGAGCCAAATATCTCTGTGTGTATATTGGCTTCCTTTATTGCAGTTTTAACACGTTCTGATGTGAGAAAATAATCAATACGCCAACCTGCGTTCTTCTCTCTTGCCTTGAATCTATACGACCACCAAGAGTACACGATGTCTTCTGGGTGCAAGTCTCTGAACGTGTCTATATATCCGCAGGAGAGGAGTTCTGTGAATTTCTCACGTTCCTCATCCGTAAAACCAGCATTACGCCTGTTAGACTTTGGATTTTTCAGGTCTATCTCCTCATGTGCAACATTCATGTCTCCACAGACAATCACAGGTTTCTTTTTATCCAGATCATTA
>JAGBJE010000296.1 GCA_017934625.1 Pseudobutyrivibrio sp.
AATCCTAGGTTCTACCATGAATGTCAACACCGACCCCGTAGCCCTCGCCAAGCAAATCGTGTCCGACATGAAGGAAAAGCGAAAGAACCTAGGCTGGGATTAGAATAAGTATGTTACTATTCATGGGCATTTTTTTACAGAATATGGATTTGGCAAAGGGATAGCGTATTGCACTCTAGGGACTTGCTCTTAAATTAATCGAAGGTGCCCGCTAGAAGTATAAATCCGTAGCCTTGGCCTATTGCAGCATTGGAGAAGAATTGCTGATTTTCTTAATGCCACAAACGAGCATAAGTCACGTGTCCTTTCACGGCTTTGACTATTCGAAGGCACTGTATGTATCTCGCAGACACTTGTTAGGTTACATAATATTGCCGCCACTGCTATTTCTTTAGGCTGAGCGTGTCTGCGAGATACACACAGTGCCGACAGAATTGTCAAACCTTGAAAGAACACGTGTAATCATAAATGCGAGTGTGGCATTTAGAAAATCAGTGATTCTTCGACTGTGCAATAGGCCAAGGCTACGGATTTATGCTTCTAGCGGGCTCATTTTATATATGAGGAGCAAGACCCTAGAGTGCACTACGCTATCTCTTTGCTAAATCCATATATATATTTTTCTAGTATGCCCATGAATAGTAACAATAGTTTAAATTATCTTTTAAATTTTGTAATTGTTCGATTGAAATGAATAGTCTTCTATGGTAGAATTCACTTTGTTGCGAGAATCTTTAGTATAGGAGATTTTTTATGGAAAATTACAAGTCAGAATTTATAGAGTTTATGGTGGAGGCAGACGTCCTTAAGTTTGGTGATTTTACACTGAAGTCAGGGCGAAAGTCTCCTTTTTTTATGAATGCAGGAGCATATGTTACTGGTAGCCAGCTAATGCGTCTTGGTGAGTATTATGCTAAGGCTATTCACGATGCTTACGGAGAGGATTTTGACGTATTGTTCGGACCTGCTTATAAGGGCATTCCACTTGCAGTTATTACAGCCGAGGCTTTTTATAAGCTTTACGGTAAGGAAGTTAAGTACTGCAGTAATCGTAAGGAGGAGAAGGACCATGGTGCAGATATGGGCTCACTCCTTGGATATAAGATTAAAGATGGCGACAGAGTTGTTATGATTGAGGATGTTACAACATCTGGTAAGAGCATGGAGGAGACAGTTCCTATCGTACGTGCTCAGGGTGATGTTACTATCGTGGGTCTTATGGTTTCTCTTAATCGTGAGGAGGTTGGCCTTTCTGGTGATACATCAAAGACTGCTCTTGATGAGGTTGCAGATACATATGGCTTTAAGACTGGGGCAATCGTATCTATGTCAGAGGTTGTTGAGCATCTTTACAACCGTGAATGCGGTGGCAGAGTGGTAATCGATGACGAGATGAAGTCACGTATCGATGCTTATTATAAGGAATACGGAGTTAAATAATGGGTATAGGTAGAGGTCGTTTTCACAGACGTAGTTCCTACGGCAATCAGCTGAAGGCACTCCCTATGGAGGCCATGTATGCGGCAGGTGTATCACTTGCAACAATGGTTGTATATATAGGAATTATAGCTGGTTCTGTGTACTTATCAGGTGAGACTCCAAAGTGGCTTGGAGGCCTTGGAACCATTGGCTTTTTGGTGGCTCTTGGTTCATTGATATTTAACATAGGTCAGATGAAGACGAAAACAGAATTAAAATATAGAGCAACCTGTCTGATAATCAGCAGCGTTGTTATGATTGTTTGGATGGCTACACTTGTTGTGGGCCTTGTAAGAGGTTAGTATGAGTAAAACATTTTATCAAGAGACAGATGATATTTTAGAGCGTTTTGAGCTTGCAACTGAGCGAATCGCTACTATTAAGGAAGACTACGATTTACCTGAGAAGCTTCAGGCTTATTTTAATCAGGTGGCAGATTTTATCTTGACAGTTCTTCCTATTATGAATAAGGCTGCTGAGGGAACACTTGGTGATCGCACTATCACAGAGTGTGAAAAGGACAATGATGCAGTATTTGCTATCTTTAATAAGGATACTTATGAGAATAGCTTCCTTTGCCCAACCTATGCAGTGGCAGAACTTGGTGAGGAATTAGGTGGTCCACTTTCAGCTGTATATTATGAAATAACTAATATTATTGAGGCTGCTTTTGCGGGTCGTGTGGATAAGTTTACTATCTACGTCGAATTGTTCCTTCAGGTTTATGGTGAGTGCCAGATGGAGGAAGAGGATAAGTACCGCAGAGAAAGCATTCTTGATGCTATGTATTCTGCAAAGCATGATTATTCACAGCTGTTTGCATCTGAAATCATCATTAGCATGATTGATCCAGATTATGATTTTTATAGAAATATCATCATGAAGGATGATTTATCTGATGACAGATATATGTACAAGTATGGTATGTATATCGGACCTAACGAAAGAAAGATTGCAGCTCATTTGCGCAGCCTTCCTCACGAGGATGTTGTGGCTATGGCACGCACTTATGTAGAAGGATACATTAAGGGCTTTGAGGTTACCGGTAAGGACATTTCTATTAAAGATACTGTTGGTGTCCATGCGCCAGTTGGTTTCGAGCTTATGACTCGCGAGGCAATACGTCTATTTGATGAGGCTGGTCTTGCTTCTACAGTTCGATTTGGTGGAATGTCATCACGCAATCTATATTCTACTGTTCCTAACAAGCAGTGCGAATATGACCACAAGGATGATAGAGCATACTACTGGGATAAGGGTATGGCTGACAGAATGCTTGAGGTTCTTAAGAATACATTTGAGAAGCATAAAGAGCTTGCAGCAGTGTTTGGTGGCCCGGCTGTTATCGAAACATTTGGTGAAAAGCCATTTGAGCCAGTGAACCATGATGCTAATGCAAAGTTCAATGACAAGCAGAACGAGCTTAACGTTTATTACGCAAGCCAGAATGGACAGATTACAAACGAGTACATTCATGGTGAGGAGCGCAGCTTTACAATTATCGCATATCCGATACCTGAAATCGGCAAGGATTTCAACGAAATCTTCAACGAGACAGTTGCTGTAAATACAATGGATTACGAGCTTTACAAGAACATCCAGCAGCACATCATTGATGTACTTGACCAGGGCGAATATGTTCATGTAACAGGCCGTGGGGATAACCATACAGATATTACTGTAAAGCTTCACCATTTGGATGATCCTTCAAAGCAGACTAATTTTGAAAACTGCGTTGCTGATGTTAACATCCCTGTTGGAGAGGTGTTCACATCACCTGAGCTAGAGGGAACAAACGGAGTGCTTCATGTAACACAGGTTTACCTTAACGAGCTAGGCTACCGCAACCTTGAGCTTAAGTTCGAGGAAGGCAAGATTACTTCATATACATGTAGCAATTTTGAGTCAGAAGAAGAAAACAAGAAATATATTTATGATAACGTATTGTTCAAGCATGACACACTTCCTATGGGTGAGTTTGCCATCGGAACAAATACAAGAGCATTTGTTATGGGACAGAAGTACGGCATCGCCGACAAGCTTCCAATCCTTATCGCCGAAAAGACAGGACCTCATTTCGCAGTAGGTGACACCTGCTACTCACACGCTGAGGATGTACCAATGTACAATCCAGACGGCAAGGAGTGCATTGCCCGTGATAATTCTTGCTCACTCCTTAGAAAAGAAGACATTTCAAAGGCATATTTTAACTGCCACACAGATATAACCATACCTTATTATGAGCTTGGTGACATCACAGTCCACACAGCGGATGGACGTGAACTTCCTGTCATCCGCCAGGGCCGCTTCGTAGTGCCTGGCACCGAAGAGCTCAACAAGGTGTTAGACGAG
>JAGBJE010000297.1 GCA_017934625.1 Pseudobutyrivibrio sp.
AGTATCAACATCGGAAAACTTTTTACACAAATCGGCTATTACTTTAGAATTATCTTCATTTCTTTCTAAAGAAAGAATTGCTAATAAGACTAGTAATAGATGAGATTTTCCTTTACCATAAGGGCCTACTAATAAGGATGATTGTTCCTTATTAGTAATAACCGCATTCATAAAATCCTTTAAGATTGCCACTGATGCCTTTGTAGGTATGTAATTTAAAACCTTTTCTGTCTTATTTAAGCTTAAATATAAATTTACCGCTGTTTTAAAACTATTATTAACCTGTATATAATCATTAAGTGTTGTATTTTTCATATAATTCTACCTTTGGTTTTTGTAGTACTCTAAAAGAGCTTCTTCACAAGTGAATTCCCTTGATTTATAAATCATATCAAGGCCTGCTGTTCTGTCGACTCTGATATATCCGAGTGCATCTAGACTATCTAACAAATCATTTGAGCTAACACTGCTTAATTGATATATTTTGCTCAGTCCACATTCATCATTTACAAATTGCTCAATGGATATACTATCCTCAGCACCCAACATGGTCGCTAATTCATATAGCACTACCCATTCATTTATTGAATTCATATCTGGTTGAACTTTTGTATATGTTCCTTCGTTAATCTTCAATAATTTAAGATTGGTAAAGGGGGAAACCGAATTATCTTCAGGGTCTACAACACCTCTCTTTTTCCCGTACATATTCAAGATTACATCTAAATCGGATTTAACCGAATTCTCTGAAAAAGTCTGGTCCATAGTATATTTTTTTATTTCTCGCAGCAAGATTTTTTCTATGTTTTCCTTATTTAAATCTTCTACATCACATCGGTTAAAGAACATATACCAAGTAGTAGCTTCATAAAGATTCTTGGCAATTTGAGAATGTAAAATCCAAACTGTAAATTCATCCTCAATATATGGATCATATTGGAATACTATTTCCCCCAAGCTTGTGAGTGTTGCACCCTTTACTGGACTCTCTTCAATAAGGTTAAATGCTTTCAGCCAATATCTTAAAGATTTAACCATATTGTTACCTATTCCAAAAATATCTGGACCTTCTTTTCCTTGAAATACCTTTGGATTTTTTTCTACATTAATAAGGCCTTTGCTCAACCACCCATCTCTAAGTGGGAATTTTTCATGTCCTTGTAATCTAATCTTTACTTTTGAATTTGTCGCCATATTAGGTCCTCTTTATAGTTAATACTTTTCTCATGTAACATCCTGCATTAAAGTGCCCTACACATTCAGTACATCTCACGCATTTATCATTGTTTATGGTGTATGAAATATTTCCATTTCCATCATCCTTAACGCTTATTGCATCATGTTTACAAACACTTTCGCAAGCTTTACATCCTAAACACATTTGATATTTTGTAAGCTGACACTGTATTTTTCCTTCTGCAACAGCTAATGTTTTTGCACCAGCAATATGAATATCTTTAATAATAACCTTCAGCTTAGTTCCACCCTTACGGCCCTGAAGTACCAAAACTACTTTTCCTGCTTTATTTAAAACAAATACTTCCCCCAGTCGTTTGTTACCAAGCTCTGTATTTAAATATCCAAATGGTTTAAACAACTCATAAAATTCATCTGTGATAGGTTTTTGCAACTCGTAATTGAATGCATTTTCTTCAGTAGCACATGGTTCGAACGAAACAACAGATGTCTGTGCAGCCGCCAAACCATTTCCGCCTTGTCTCGCTTTCCAGCCACCTTCATTTACATATTCTTCAGGATCAGGCTTACCTATAGTTTTTGCAAAATCAACTAATAATTCATGCCAATGAATATACTGGTCATACATATGCACTTTTGCTAGAAACTCAGACCAACCTCCATTATTAGGGCAACACCAACATCCTACTCGTGTCCACCCTAATCTATATGCTTCGTTAAAGTCTATTCCAGTAGTCAAAATATAAAGCCATACGTCAAAATCAATCCATTCAATAATAGGAGAAACCACCCTCTGCTTTGTAATCTTTGGGCTATCACTCTCACGCTCATATTTACTTCTGCTAGCAGATTCGCTATGCCTAATCCCCTGAAAGCTAAGAATCCTAGTCTTATCTTTAAAGGCAGAAGAAATAGTTTTCTGAATTGCACCAGTTTTAAAAACGGTACAACACCACCTCATAACTCTACTAGGCGGACCTACAATATCACATAAATCTTCAAAATTCTTCTCTCTATTTTTAGCTGTAAGAATTCTTACCCCCTGCGATTCAGGATTCTTATTGAATCGCTTCTTATACTCTAGTGTATAAGGAAACTCCAACGTAGTATCTCCAAAGACGTGTAACACTTTATTTGTTCCTAATGCAGTGTTAACGACATGAGAGGTGACAGTAGAATCTTTACCACCACTAAATGACACCATCATGTCTTCAATATCATATTTATCCCTGTACTGCTGAACATAATTTATAGCTTCTTCAGAAATATAGTTGTATCTATCCTTGTTTGCTAAAACAAATCTATCTTTATATACATTAAAGGATTCATAGCTAATATTATTAGCTGCTCCTTCATATTTATCCTTCAACGCCTTGATCTCTTCAATCGGTCTTTTGTTTTCATTAGATACAGAAAACTTAATTTTTTGTCCATCAACTATATAGCTATTGCTACCATACCAAACCGAGTTGTTCTGATAAGCAAATGCGTCATCTTTTAATATCAATGAAATCAGCATATTCTCTTCTGGAAAAACTGGGCGAATATCAGTTGCAATATATTTACCCTGCTTGCCACAAATTGGACAAGTATCATAATATATTGGAATATTGCAATCTTCACACCAATAAATAGTTGAAGACATCTCCGTCATATGTCCACACTTTGGGTTAGTGCATTTTTCACCATTCATAGGCACCTTGCACTTAGGACAAAATCTCTCTATCATCTATATACCATCCATAACATTACTCTTTTATAGCGTCGCAAATCTCACCGATATTACAATCTAGATATTCACATATTCTTAGTAGTACAGACATTGAAACCTCTTGTCCCTTATTAAGTTTTGTCATTGTACCTGTTGCTATCTCTAGATGCTCTCTAAAATCTTGCTTACTAATTTCTTTTTCTGCAAGTTTAATCCATAATTTTTTATAGCTTATTTTCATAAATACCTCGTGATAAAAACTTGTCTTACCTATATAAACCAACATTTATATTCTAACATAAGAGTCGTGTAGTTACACTATAAAGGTATCAAAATAATTCATGTTCGTGCGATTTTTTCTTATCGATTTGAAAATAATTTTAAAAATCACCATCTTTTAGACACTCTATAAAGTAAGGACAGGTCATGCAGCACTGTCCACATGACCTCTTTACTATCCTTTTCTTCCGTTGTAGCCAAAAAATGATTCTACTCATAACATTAATCTCCTGACTTGATTTTTTCTTCGTTTGAATCTTCGTTCTTCGTTTCCTTTATTACCTTACAAACGGCTCTATTAGGAAGAACATATACAACCTTTGCCTTAGCCTTCTTTCCAATTTTGTCATAAAGACGACCAGCACTCATCGTATCGCCCTCAACGGTGTAGGTGCTGTTCGCTACAAAGCCACAGAGCCCAAGCCCTTTCACCTTAACTTTGATAGCTTCCTTGTCATATTCATTTTTAGGGTCTTTTTCTAGCTTAACTTTCATACCTGGTTTCATGAAATCCGTTCCATGATAGTGATTACACCCAGCAATCGTAAAATACATCTTTGCCATAATGCTCCTCCTTTAACCGCTCCCTTTGTAATTATTAGTATACTCAGCACTATGGTTATAAAACGGACAGCTCAAAGTCTTGATTTTACTGGTTTCTTGCACAATAAAAGCAGCCGAAGCTGCTTTTTAAAATACATTATTCATAATTTTTAAGGAAGGCTTTTGCCTCATCTTGCATCTGTTTTACAACTGCCTCTGGACTAGTTACTTTCACTTCACTACCAAGACCAAATATCCAACCAAAGAATTGTGAGCTAATAGCTACATCTACTGCTATCATGCTATGGTCATCATCAACTTTTCGAATGACCAAGTCCTTACCAAATCTATCAATAAAAATGCCTACCTTATCATTAGGAAATTCTATATGCACTCTCCGGATTTCTCCACCAAACATAGAAAAGTTTTCAAGAGCATAAGTACCCATATCAAAGTTATTAAAAAACTCTTTTCCTTCACGTTTAACATCAGTCAGGTTTATCTTAAGCATTTTATCAACACGGTAGTGCTTTACTTTGCCAGCCTCAGAATCGTATGCCACAAGATAATAATTTTCATCTGCCCAGGCAAGAGCCCATGGACTTACTTGATAGAAAGCACCTTCTTTACGTGGAACCAATTGCTTATTAATATCCCATGAACAATACTGAAAGTTTATCTGCTTATTCTCCGCTATGGCTGTGTGGATTGTATCTACAGAGTAATATGTACTTTCATTCATAGATTTTACCCTGTCATTAACATAAACCTGACGCATAAGCTTATCAGCTTCATGCTTACTTACAAAGCCTTTCATCTTCTTAATAAGCTCTTTCGACTTATTCTGTGAAATAAACTTTGATGACTGGATAGCATCTATAAGTAGCTTAACCTCTGCCAGTTGAAATTGTCTTGATCCAACATGATAGAATGTCTCTCTGCCAATCTGCTCTTTAATTACTTCAATACCAAGGTTTTCATCCATACATTTGAAATCGTCATAGAGGCTCTTTCGTTCTGCTGTGATGTCATACTCCTCAAGCTTTTTTATTATTTGCTGTAGTGTAAGGCTATGTTCATCATCTGTTTCCTCTTGCATGATTTTACATAGAATACTCAGTTTTAGTTTTTGATTAGACCCCTTAGCCATTAAAATACCCTCCTATGTATACTCGTCTAAAGTGAGTATAACACAAGAGGGTAAATTATCGGACAGAATATTATTTTTCTAATATCGCCAACAAATAATCATCCAGAAATGAATCAAGTAAACCATCTGCCTCTATATCTCCAAAGCCATGGTAGAACTCCTCTGCAACACCTCCTGCAATAGCTCCAAAGGTATCGCTGTCACATTCCAGGCTATATATATTTCTAATGAAAGATTCATAATCAGTGCTTTCGTAGAAGCATCTCATGGCTGCAGGAACAGAACCTTGGCAACTTTCATTCCATTTATATCTAGGTCTGATTTCATCCAAGCTATATTCAATGCTATATTCATATTCTTCCTTTGGATACTGCTTTACTACATAGTCATATATTTCCTGTTTGCTCTTACCATGTTTGGCCATCCATATGCATGTTGCTGTTACAACAGCTCCTTTGATACCTTCTGGATGATTATGAGAAACTTCTGCAGTCTTCTTGGCCATCTTCTGCATCTCTTCGTAATTTTCATAATATTCACCAACGAAGGCTACTCGCATAGCAGAACCATTTCCCCAGCTGTAATATGGCTCATGGTTCTTGCCATTAATCCATCTATAGAAATTTCCACCATATCCGCAAAATGGATACTTCCGTCCCACCTCAACCATCGTATCAACTAAATCAGCTTCCTCTATTATAGCCTTCTTAATAGCCATCATCATTACTGTGTCATCAGTAAATCCCATAGCAGTTGTATTAATAAGTGGAACATTCTTCCAATCTAATTTCTTTGGTCTATTAAATTCATATTGAGAACCTAAAATATCTCCTAAAACTGCACCTTTAATCGCCATGATATTACCTCCTGTTCTTCTTCCCACTACGTCTATTGTAATCAGCTTCTATATTGTCAGACCATCCACTTTCAGATAAATTCTCTGATACAGACATTAGATCAGGACATTTTAAAACCGAACACACAGCAAGAGAAACTCCATCATATACATTCGCTGTGCCTACATCATCTGCCATATAGTTAACCGTCCTATCTTTTCTAAAACCAAACTTTTGGCCAACAGCATAGGCATCAATATTAGCACCAATAAAGATAAACTCCCAACCATATTTCTTCTGCTGGCGCTTAACCATCTTTTGAACCTTATCATAAGAATAATTGCAACTCGCATTCTCCATGCCGTCAGTCGTTATGACAAAGATAGTCTTATCAGGTCTATCCTCTTCCCTAGCATACTTATGAACGTTTCCAATGTGATGAATAGCTCCACCTACTGCATCAAGAAGCGCTGTGCAACCTCTAACGTAATACTGCTTATCTGTCATCTTCTCAACTTTAGCAATAGGAACTCTGTCATGAATCACCTCGCACTCATCATCAAAAAGAACTGTAGATACTACAGCCTTCTCACCTGTCTCTTTCTGCTTTGCCATCATGGAATTAAAACCACCAATAGTATCTTCCTCTAAACCAGCCATTGATCCACTTCTATCAAGTATATAAACGATTTCTGTTAATCCCTTACTCATAATCTTTTCCTCCTAAACTATTAACCGATGCCTCTCTGCAGCGAAGCTTGTTTGTTTTGATAGTTAAATAATACAGTCCAGAAAAAGAAAAATGGTCAACCCACGGTTGACCATCAAAAATATATTAACGTTCTGTAAATTGTTGCATCTCTTCAAAAGTAACATCTCTATGTTCCTCATCCCATACCTTTCTTGCATATGCCAATGCTTCTTGAAAATACACCTTCTTTGCTGGCTTATAGTCAGGCAGTGTATTGGGATCTACAAATAATACTCCTGTAGGTGGATCATTAATTATTTTTCTTTTGCTCATATTTATTACTCCTTAGATAATGTATCTAACCCATAATCAAACAATACAATATCTATCATAGCTACATTAAACTCTTCCTTCTTAAGGAAATAAGCTACCACAGCATCTGTCTGAGATATTGGTGAAAAAGCATATCCTGCCAACCTAAGAAAATCTTCTGCTTCATCCATGTTTAATCTTAAGCCTACAGCAAGCGCCAGTACCTTTTCCTTTGAAGGCTTTACCTGACCTTTAAGTAGCTTTGAAAAATACTGCTTTGATATATTAGCTGAAGCATATACTTGGGAATTCTTTAACCCTTTTTTGTTAATCAGCTTCTGCAGATGCTTTCCAAAAGTGTCTGTATATATATCACCAAGAATATCATCCAAATCTTCTGATTCTTCTATTTCACATGCATCATCTGTATCTTCACATGACGCACCTTTTACAGAAGTCATAAAATCCGGCATTCGTAAAACTGAAGATACTTCTTCTACATCAAGATAATTATCTCGTGCATATTCTTTTTGAAGTGCTCCTTCTACATATAAATCATCTATGTAGCTTTTGACTTCCTCTCCCAATTCTCCTGATATATGAACCGTTGATCTTTCAAAGACAACGAGAGTAATCTCCATCTCATTTTCTTCCAGGAAATCAGTGAAAGCACTAACGGCAATCTCTAAGCCAAGTCTTTTAGGAAAATCATATGATCCTGTTGCAAGTAACGGAAATGCAATAGATTTACAGCTATTATCCTTGGCTAGCTTAAGTGTTTTATCATAACAGCTTCTTAGTAGCTCGGCCTCTCCTTTGTCTCCACCACGCCACCAAGGGCTGCTTACATGAATAATGTATTTAGCATCCAAATTAAAAGCCGAAGTAATTGCAGCCTCACCAGGCTCCAATACACCTATCTTATTTCTAGCTGCCAAAAGCTGTTCTCTTCCAGCCGCTTCATATATTGCAGAATCTACCCCTGCTCCTATATTTACAAATGGATTGGCCGTATTTACGATAGCATCTGCTTTTACTTTTGTAATATCGTTTCTAATAATTTGAAATGGCATATAACTCCCCCATTATATCTAAGGCTGGCAGTTACCACAGGCCTTATAGCCTTGATTAATCAAGTCTTCTCTTGAGCCATGATAATACTGCTTATTTTTCTCTTTCATATCAGTTACTGATTTACAATCAGGATAATGAAATCTCTTAGTGTTTGTATTTAAAACATAATCAGCAGCTTCTGTTTGTGTGAGGGATGATTCTGTTGTAACTTCCTGGCTTTGAATAGGTGTGGCATCACTAGATAACTGACTATCTCCTGTAGCATAGTCAATTACTATTCCCGGCTGAACATTGTAGCAATAGACATTAAACATCACACCTTTTCCTTGGTCTTCAACAGAGTATGCTTCCATTAGTACACCTGAGGCTACTAAATTATTGCCTTCAAATATAGGTGTAACTCTATAAAGTACATGATTACCTGTACTTTCCACATAGTCCGCAACTTCGTTTTCAAAAGGAAGCATTCCCTGAACATTTAGATATCTTGTACCAGTAATAAGATTCTTTTCATTGGCATTTTCACCGCTGAGCTGATATCCAATGAGATGACATCTATTATATAGGTAATTTCCATCGATATACTCATGATAATTTGCTGTATGCCATCCACTTGGCTTTATACTACCAATCTCGCCTCGCTCTTCTGTAGGCATTAATTCATTGCATATGTTGGCATAGGCTACGCCACATCTTCCTAATGAATCTAGATTACTGTACGTTTCAAAGGCATCTGTTCTAGTCATCTCGGAATCAGTGAAATATGGCACATTGTTATTGATTGCTATATATGGATTTCCAGAATAGGCTCCAACTTGATCAATAGAAAACGTAGTTGATTCTGTGTCCGTAACAGTCGTTCCGGTTGTAGGTACCTCTTCCGTCTCTTCTATTTGTATTGTCTTTTCTTCATCACCAGCATTGCTTGTTCCATAAAAACTGTAGCCACCTATTAATATGGTGCATGCTGCAAGGCAAAATAATAATCTCTTTCTCATTCTAGTCCTCCTTATTGCCGCTCACTACTATAATTATAAGCTGTAGTTTCTATATTTCATATCCCCATGACTGCAGTCTCTGATATGCTGTCCTAGCCATAATAGCATTATCATCTAGGTCAGCCCATTCGCCTGCCGCATCTACGGCTAAAATATAAAGCTTCATTGCATACTCATAATCCTCGTTACACTCCTGTATTACTCCTTCTTTATAAAAAGCTAGTGAAGAAGGATCTTCTTGTGTAGTGATAGCTAGCATAAATACATTATGTGCTATATCCCAGTTCTGCTCTAACCCCTTGCCTTCAAAATAAATATCTCCTATTGCTTCTAATGCAAATAACTGGCCTTTTATAGCAGCCAATGAATAGGCAGCTAAAACGGCTTGCATAACTTCTTCATTCAATTCGCCTTTTAATAGTTCATCAGCTTTCCAAATCAATCCAACCGCATTCTGTTCTTTTACCAGATTATCAATATACTTTGTCTTAAGGCCTTGAAGAATTTCATTCTCCGAAGTCATTGTAGATACATAACTCACAAATTGAATCATTGCACTTACATCACCTGATTCTGCAGCTTTAAAAAGCTCCATTAAATCAGTTCTTTCATCATAAAAACTCATAGGGATAACTCCTTCCTATTCATTTTGAAAAATACATACTTCCATCCTTAACAATGTAATATTCTACCTTGCATCTATTAAGGATAATA
>JAGBJE010000298.1 GCA_017934625.1 Pseudobutyrivibrio sp.
TCATTCCTACGGTTATAAGCGCATATTATGTGCTTAATAGTGTTGCTGTTTGTGTAACTATTTTAGTGACATGCATTATTCTAAGAGGAATTAAAATTTGGTCTCTTGAAAGAAAAATTAAAAACGGCACGTATGGATATCGTATGGATGCTATAGTGAATACGACACTTATAGGAATTGCTTCAATGGCTGGAGTTTTTGGATTTAGGATATTTGTTAACTTAGAAACATTTGGAGCATTCAGTATAGCTTTTAATCTTATTATTATTTGGCTTGTAATTATTGTTTTATTGATAGTATTTATGATTGAACCTATAGTTGCAATTAGAAGGTTTCATAGAGACAAGCGCAAGATAAAAAGATAAATTCAAATTTAAAGAGGTTACTCATTTTGAAAAAAGGAATAAAGATTCTGTATTATATTTCAGTTGTAATAAGTGCTTTAGTGGGAGTGTGGCATTTCTTTGTCCCATGGATGTTTCAGTGGTATGACTATCTTCCAATGCAATATGAAAATCTTATAGTGGGGATTGATTATACGAACTATTGCTTTTCGTTGCTGCTGTTTGGTTTAAGCACAATGCTAATTGTGTTAGGAAAAAGAGCATTGGCAATAAATCGAGAAATTATTTATTTTTATTTCTTTCTTACGGTGGTTTGGATATTTAGGGCATGTCTTGCCAGTTTTATTGAGCCGTGGCCGTTGCAGCCAATTCCAGCGGCTGCGATTGGGCAATTGATTGCTTCAGATATATTAGCTGTAATGATGATAATTGTCAGTGCGAGCTTTATTAAAGAACTTAGGAGAAAATAACAACTTCAAATTTTATAGAAGAAAATGGATCAAGAAAACAAAAATCTGTGAGGTCAACATGAGAATTAAAGAGAGAATAATTATTTTACCAAATGGCAAAGAAATAACTTTAAAGAGTGCAGGTGCAGAAGATGCCATGAAGGTAAAGCTTCATAGAGAAGCAACAGCAAAAGAGACACATTTTATGGCAAGAGAGCCTGAGGATGGTCCTTTTAATCTAGAAAGAATACAAGAAGGACTTGCTAGTTTTGCTGAAAGCGACAGGAATTTTATGGTTAATGCTTATCTAGATGATGAGCTCGTTGGCGATCTTGGAGTTTCAGTTGTAAGACCGCTTGTTAAATATCTTCATAGAGGAAACTTAGGAATGTCTATCAGACAGGAATATACAGATATGGGGCTAGGAAGTTTTATGATGAAGACTGCTTTAGAACAAGCCAAGGAAAATGGGTTTGAGCAGGTAGAGCTCGGTGTATATAGTGATAATTTAGGGGCAAGGCATATGTATACGAAAATGGGATTTGCGGAATATGGTATGAATCCAAGAGCTTTTAAATTGAAAGATGGAACATATGTAGATGAAATTATAATGGTGAATTTTTTAGATACTTACTGAGAAGAAATCGATAACTTCCAGATTATCTATCTGCTTTAGCTAAGACATAATTAAAAGACTTGTTCTGTTGAACTCAGGAAAAATTCCAAATAATGTTCAAATAATACCGGAGTCACTTAAACTTCAAAAAATGCATCCCAGATAGGAATTTTATAGATTTGGGATGAATGCTAATGAAGACTATTTTGAACCTGTGCATCCCAAATGTGATTTTTGGGGTTTGGGGATGCATAGGATTAGAGAGAATTATACAGAAATGCATCCCACAGGCGATTTTTGTGATTCTGGGATGCATAGGTTTTTAAGCGATTTTCAATGCAATGCATCCCATAGATAATTTTTGGGTATTTGGGATGAAAAAGTGTTTAACACCATGCATCCCAAATATGGATTTTTGTTCTACGGGATGCATACCTAAAAAAATTAAGGTTTTATAGAAAACGGGTTACATCCCAATGTTGATATTTTATTACTTGGGATGCATTTTTAGCTACTTACTGAGAAGAAATCGATAAATTCGAATTTATAGAGCAAATTGAGTGGAAGTTATTATTTAGAAAAATAATTAGAAGGAGATAACAAGAATTGGGAGCTTTTGAGGTAAAAGAATGTAATGATACTGAGGTGGCAAAAGCGTTATTCATTGAGTATTCTCAGATAAAAGGTGCCGAGGGATGCTTTGTTTCTTTTGATAAAGAATTGGCCGATTTAAATAATTTTTACAAGGGTGGAGCGATTCTTGTTGGTTATGAAAATGGTAAACCTGCAGGCTGTATAGCTATAAAAAAAGTAGATGTTACAACCTGCGAAGGAAAACGATTGTTTATTAAACCTGAGTATCGTGGGAAAGGGTATGCAAGAGTTCTACTTAATTCCATGATAGAAAAGTCGCGAATGCTTGGGTATGACCAATTGACATTTACTACTAAACCGGAAGTAATGAAAACAGCTTATGAACTATATAAGCGTATGGATTTTGAGGAATTAGGCTGTGAAAACGGGACGGTATCTATGAGAATAGTATTATAGGGTTTAATATAATCCAAATGTAGAGGGTGTATAGATGGAATTGAAGAAAATAGATTGCAGATTAACAGTCTGTAAAGTGGCAGAGGTATCGAGTATCAATTTAGAGGCAGAGTTCTATTTTATTGGAAAGACAGATGAAGAGGTATCATTAGTTTGCAAAACGGAAGATACGCCTATAAATACGATAGAACGTGAAGATGGGTGGAGAGGATTCCGCATTCAGGGAGTTCTTGATTTTTCATTAATAGGAATCTTGTCAAAACTATCTGGTATTCTTGCAGAGCACAAAATTGGAATCTTTGCAGTATCGACATATAACACAGATTATATTCTCGTAAAAGAAGAAAATTTTGAGCGCGCATTGAATGTATTGGCTGCTGAAGGATATGTAGTGGTTTAAATTTGAGTTTGTCGAGCTCATAATTTAATAATGAACATTACACATAGAGCAGTTATCGAAAGATAGCTGCTCTTTTTTTACTTTCAAAAAATAAATGTATTTAAAGTTTTGAAAATGCGGCGTAAAAAATTACGTTGCACTTGCGTCGGATTTTATAATTATCGTCTGTAAAAATGTTTTAACTGATTTTCCCGAAATCAGGAAAATAGTGGAAACTCTAATTGAAATATATTTTGATTGATGATATATTTAATTTGTAAACAAAAATAGTTTACAAATTAAAAAAGAGGACAAATCGATGAAAGAGTATTTGGAAAGCCAGTTAAAAATGACTATAACTATAGAGGAGTCTCAAGATAATTATCAGGGGCTACCTTTGTTGTACAAGACGCAGTATAGAATTTATACGGTTTCATCTAATGGTGTCATTTGGATGGCATTAGAGCCTAAAAAATTTTTAGGACTTGCAAAACTAAGAGGAAATAGAGCTTATTTGGAGAAAGTAAAGCAAATGAACTGTGTTTTGTTCTTGGAGGATGCAACCTTTTACTCTGTGGAAAAAATGAAAGAAGAGGGCATTCCATTTGTTTTGAAAGGGAAGGAAGTATTTCTTCCGTTTTTAGGAATGATACTTTCTAATAATGGGCAGAGAATCCTAAAACCGGTTCATGTGATTTCGTTTCTCACGCAGAAGATGCTACTTATAGGTTTATATGAAGAGTTTGATAAAGCGACAGTTACAATGATTTCACAACGAATGGGTGTGTCAAAGATGGCTGTTAGCAAATGCTTTGATGAAATCGAATACCTTGGTATTGACGTTATGGATGTTAAGGGCAAGAGTCGTGCCATTACAATGAATACCGGTAAAAAGGATTGCTGGGAGAAGATTAAGCCATTTCTTCGTAGCCCAATTATAAAAAAGTTTGTTTTTGAATACGATGCAAAGCTGGAGAATAAGGCAGGAATATCTGCATTATCGCAGTATTCGCTACTGGCAGACAATAATTATCCAACATATGCTGTGACAAAGCAGGATTTGTCATCTTCAGGGATTAGAGAGATGAAGGAAGTTGTTAAAGGTGATACAATTGGAAGCATTGTTCTTGAAGTGGGTTATTATATTGATGCAATAAAACCGAATGTGCAGGATCCATTAAGTGTTTTATTATCTATAGAAGATGAAATGGATGACGAACGTGTCGAAGGTTGTGCTTTAGAGATGTTAGAGGAGTATGTATGGTAAAAGGTTTAGAGACTTTTAAAAAGTATTTTGCAGGCGACGAGGACAAATACGTTTTAATCGGCGGTGCTGCTTGTGACATAAATTTTACAAATCGAAATGCTGAATTTAGAGTGACAAGAGATTTAGATATGGTGCTAATTGTAGAGGCCCTGACACCAGATTTTGGTGAAAAGTTTTGGAACTTTATTGAAGAAGGTAATTATGAGAACAGGGCTACATCAGCTGGTAAGCCACAGTTTTTCAGATTTACAAATCCGAAAGATGATTCCTACCCTAAAATGATTGAGCTTTTTGCTAGAACAGAGTTTGCTCTTAGGAATCCTAATGTACTCACGCCAGTTCATATTGATGATGAAGTGTCAAGTTTATCTGGAATACTCTTGGATGAAGATTATTATAAGGTACTTCTGGATGGTAGGCAGAAGATAAATGGATTATCGGTCCTTAGACCAGAATATCTTATTCTGTTTAAGGCAAAAGCGTATCTAGATTTATGGAATAGAAGGCATGCAGGAGAAACAATTCATTCTTCAGAATATAAGAAACATAAAAAAGATATTTTAAGAATAGTAGTTGAACTTGAAGTTGAACGCCCTAAAGAGTTACCAAATTCCGTTCAGGACGATATTCGCTTTTTTATAGAATCGTTAGAGACAGAACCATTTGATGTTAATACATTGATTAATTATGAGGTTTCAACAGAAGAAGTGGCGCAAATGCTTCGTGATGTATTTTTATAATACAAAAAGTGTCGTAGGATAGCACACCACTACAAATAATAAAGAGCAATCTTTTTTTGCCCTAGGGGATGGGGTTAGTGGTCCATTACTGCAGGTCTTACTGGTTTTATTACCCTGATATATTTTGATTCGAAAAAATTCATGAAAAAGGATTAAACCCATCATGCTTATTTGCTTTTTGGCATTTGTAGGAGCAATGGCTTACATGCTATAGATGGAACATTAACTATCTTTCAAACTTTAATAATAAACGTTACATAGAGCAGTTATCAGAAGATAGCTGTTCTTTTTTATTATTACTCTTGAATTGTGTAGTCCTTGCTGTATGATGATTCTGTATAATTGAAGACAGTTAAATAAACAAATCGCGATTTATAAGGGAGGAATATGATGAATCTAGGAGCTTGGATGTGCGGAGTACTGGTTATACCATTTGCAACAGTAGGACTGTTGTTTGGATTATTCAAAGAAAGAGCAACTAAATTTGTTGCTGGATTTAATTCCTTTACAGATAAAGAACA
>JAGBJE010000299.1 GCA_017934625.1 Pseudobutyrivibrio sp.
AAAAGCTTTGTAACAATCTTATTTCTCATGTTATTTCCTCCGTTTGATTTGATATGTAATTTTTATCAAACAAATCTGAAGTTTTCGTGATGAGTATCTGCAGGATTATAGATTGTTTGCTGAAATAATTATTTAAAATTCATTTAATTCGTGTTAGAACTGACGAGTTTATGGATATGGATAGTGAAGTTATGTATTCCACAAAGGAATAACAAATGTATATATTTGAATCGTAAGATTTGCAAAAAATAAAGTGTAGAGAAGAATAATAATGTTATAATTAATTCTAGTTTGGAATGATATATTCCAAACTAGAATTTTTTTAGTAGGAGGATAAATAATATGGCTTGTTTTACAGTTCCAGCTGGTGAGGCTGTTGTTACAACAATCGTAAAAAAGACAATGGAGAAGAAGGGCGTTGAGAAGAAAGAAAATGATGGCCAAGTACCAATGACAAGAAAACTTAAGTGGCTTTCAAATCTTTTATGGGGAGGCTCTGCATTGCTGGCATTTGAGCATGTATGGCATGGCGAGGTTCAGCCTTTCTTTCCATTCTTAACAGCAATGTCAAATCCTGAGGATACAGCAGAGATGCTTCATGAAATTGCAACAGTAGGTGTATCTATGGCAGTTCTTGTTACAGCTGTTTGGATTGGTATGTGTGTAACTGCAGATATGATTGTAAGAAGACCAGCTTCTGGCGTTAAATCTACAATGTAGGAGGAAATCATGACATTATTAATTACAGTGGTAGCAGCAGTAATTACAACTGCTTTATGGTATAACAGAAAGAACAATGACATGCAGCTGCATGTGTTGATGTTCATGTTTTGGGGCGCATCACTTATGTGGCTTGTTGATGCGATTTTTGAATATGCTGAGCTTAGGGCAGAATACTTTACACCTGCTCTTGATGATATGATTAATGATACATTCCTTGGATTTTCGGTGGTAGCACTTGCACTTGTTATATGGATTGTTTTTGTACTTATCAAAGATCCTAAGGGCGTTATTAGAAAATCTTTATCTTAATTATTGTTTGAAATATGTATAGGCGAATCTATTTATTTAGATTCGTCTATTTTTGGATATAAAAGGTTGCTAATATCTAGTAATGGATATAAAAGGTTATCAAAGGATACAAAAGGTTGCTAATGACTTGATGCGAGTATAAAAGGTTGCAAAAGGATATAAAAGGTTGCTATAATATGTTAAGACGGTATCACAATAGCAGGAGGTATCAGTATGCAGAATCCTTTTACACATACATTTGGAATGGAACCAATACAATATATTTCTACGGTTCAGAAAGAAGAAATTGTAGAGAATTTCTCATATCCTAATCCTAGTGAGAAATGCTATATGATTACCGGAGTTAGGGGCTGTGGCAAGACTGTTATGCTATCTAAGATAGTGGATGATTTGTCTGAGTCAAAAGATTGGTTGATTTATGATTTAAATGTTACTGGAGATATGTTGGTTCAACTAGCAGCTAAATTAGCCCAAAACAAGCTGGTTCAGAAATGTTTTGTTAAATCTAATATAGAAATTTCAATTGCAGGAATTAGTGTTGGAGTGGAATTTAATAAAGAAACTATATTTGATATCCATGTACTTATAGAGAAGATGATAAAAGTATTATCGGATGCAGGTTTAAAGGTTCTTATAACTCTTGATGATGTTTCTGCAACTTCCCAAATGAGAGAATTTGCCCATACATTTCAAGGTTTGCTTAGAGCTAAATTGCCAGTGCATATTATTATGACAGGTCTTTTGTCTAATTATCGTGAAGTTACAAAAAAGGCGGAGTTCAAAGATTGCACATTTTTGACTAGAGCTTTTCAAGTTAATGTAGAGCCACTGGATTATAGTCAAATCGCAGTATCTTATCTGAATGTTTTTGATATTGATGAGAAGGAGGCAATAAGGCTCGCCAAAATGACTAAGGGATATGCCTTTGCATATCAGGTGTTAGGATGGTTATATTTCGAACAACATTTTAATCACAAAGTTAAAAACCTAGAGTTTGAGTACACGAGTGAGTTAATAAAGTATTGCTATTCGAAAATCTGGAGTGAGCTTTCCGATAGGGAGATTGAAATAACTATTGCATTAGTAGAACTGAACGCAGACAATGAAAAGGTTAAGAGAGAAGATGTAATAAAAAAACTATCTAATGGCAAACCGATTTCATCTGCAAGTTTTAATATATACAGGGAACGCCTGATTGGAAAGGGAATTATAACAGCATCAATGAATAGGGATGGATATTACACAATTGAGCTACCTCAGTTTGGTGAATTTGTAAGGCAGTATCATATGGAATAATTCGAAAGAATTAGAAAAATATTAAAAGAATTAGCTAGTAGGTATCATGCAACCTACTGGCTAATTTTTTTGTCTTTGCCAAGCCCCGAAACTCCACAAAAGTATCACGGATGATACTATGTTTCAAAAAACTGCGTACTTGTGCACATGGTAAAACAGGCTTTATCATGTGCATGTAACGAAGCAAGAGGATAACAAAGAAAAAGGAGTTTTGAAATGAACAAAGAGATGAATACAATTATTAGATTATTTGAAGAGCAGGTAAAGGCTGATGCTGGTAAGATAGCAGTTTTTGATAATGAGAGAACCTTAAATAGAGGAGAGCTGTTGCAATTAGCAGATACAATTGCAGCTAATCTCCCAGCAGGAGTAAAAAGAGTTGGAATTATGATGAATCACTCTGTAGAGATGATAGCAAGTATTTTTGCAGCTCTCAGAGTTGGGGCAGCATACATCCCAGTGGAGCCATTCTTTCCAAAGGAGAGAATTAGATACATGATGGAGGAGGCAGGGGCTACTGTTATTATCACAAATAGTGAATATGCAAATAGATTCCCTGAATTTACAAATGTAATTGTAGATAAGGGGTATGAGATTGATGAAAATGCTATCGTAAATACGAATTATGATGAAGCGGCCTTGGCATATATTCTTTATACATCAGGAACTACTGGTAAGCCAAAGGGGGTAGCTGTAACAAATGTAAATGTGTGTCACTACTTTAGAGCATTTTCAAAGGAATTC
This sequence comes from Pseudobutyrivibrio sp., assembly GCA_017934625.1. Classification (GTDB taxonomy): domain Bacteria; phylum Bacillota; class Clostridia; order Lachnospirales; family Lachnospiraceae; genus Pseudobutyrivibrio. Next base: position 3,073 of record JAGBJE010000299.1, read on the forward strand.
CACCAGGGTGTGGGAGATATAATGCTACAGCATTCGGTATGTTCATTTGATATTTTTGTGGAGGAAGTATTTACCACATTGCTTGCAGGAGCAACACTTGCTATTCCATCAGATGAAGAGCGAGCAGATGTAAAACTGTTAATTGAATTTATTAGAAGAAACAATGTGACAATGCTTAGCGGATTTCCATATTTATTGCAGGAGATTAATGATCTTAAGAAAATTCCAGCAAGCCTTCGTCTTTTAATTAGTGGTGGTGATGTAATTAGAGCATCCTATGTTACCAATCTTCTTGGCAAGGTAGAAGTTTACAACACATACGGTCCATCAGAAACTACAGTATGTGCTTCTTATTTGAGATGTACAAAAGATAATGTCTTAGAGGATGGCACATTTCCAGTGGGCAAACCTGTGCTTGGGGTAGATATAAAGATAATGGATGAAGAAGGAAATGAATTACCTAAAGGGGAAATTGGAGAGCTTTGCATTTTTGGTGGAGGAGTTTCTAATGGATATATTGGAAATCGTATTATTGAAAACAGAGCATTCGTTGAAACAAATAATGGAAGAATGTATAGAAGTGGAGATTTAGGATATTATCTCCCAGATGGAAACATTGCATTTCTTCATAGAAAAGATACACAGATAATGATTAAAGGAAAGAGGGTGGAAGTTAGTGAAGTGGAAAACGTTTTGGCAAAATCTGAGTATATTAGACAGGTCCATGTATCTCCAAAACTGGATGATAACAACCTCTCGTACATGGTGGCATATGTGGTAAAGGAGAATGACGACGTAAAGCTATCTCAGGTTACAGATTATCTAAAGGATTATCTGACAGATTTTATGATTCCAGAGTATTTTGTGGAGTTAAAGAGCATGCCTCTTAATGCCAATGGAAAGGTTGATAAGGCTGCACTTCCAAATGTATTTAGAAAGGTAGCGTAGAAATGAGTATTATCAGAATAAGTCCACTGACTATAGAAGATATAAAGCTTTTGCTGGAGCTTAGGATGGAAGTTCTTTCAAATGTATTTGAGGAGGAACGAAAAAGCTTATCTAATAAACAGTGGGATGAAATAAAAAAACAAAATGAAGAATATTACAAAAATCATTTATGCAATCTAGGCCATGTTGCCTGTGCTGCTTATGTTGATGGCAAGCTTGCTGGCTGTGGTGGGATTTGTCTTTATGATGAAATGCCATCACCTGATAACATAAGTGGTAAATGCGGATATTTAATGAATATATATGTTAGAAAAGAGTTTAGAAGAAAAGGCTTAGCAAGAAATATATGTCATTTCCTAATAGAAAAAGGTAAGGAGCTGGGAGCAGAAAAAATCTATTTGGAAAGCTCTGTAATGGGGGTTCCTCTATATAGTTCCATAGGATTTGAGGATATGCATGGATATATGAAGCTGGCGTAGACATAATATTTACACATAGTACAGTTATAATACTTAGTAGTTAAATTGGAGTGTGAAAGGAGGCAGTTTATGTCACTGAAGAATGAAGACTATATGTCATACGAGGAATATTTAGTAGAAGTAAAAAAAGGAATTGTAACAAGAGGTGGAAACTGTCCTGTAACCCCATTGCTTGAAATGTTATCAGGAAGATGGAAATCTCAGCTTATGTACGAGCTTTGTATATACGATAGTGTTAGATTTGGTCAGCTAAAAAAAGATTTACCAGGTATAACAAACACAATGTTGACAAAAAGTCTTAGAGAACTTGAAGAAGATGGATTAGTAAATAGAATCCAATTCAATGAAGTGCCTCCTCATGTTGAATATTCTTTATCTGATATGGGAAAAGATCTTTATCCTGTTTTTTACTCCATAATGAATTGGGGTTTCAAGCATGAAAAAGAAATATATGAGGCCAGGGAAGATAAATAGTTAGGAGTACGAGATGATTATTAAGGATATAGAAGTTAAAAGCGTAATGACAAAATCTAATTTGCCAGTGGCTGATTTCAGTGTAAATCCCTATGTAGGCTGCGCTCATGCATGTAAATACTGTTATGCAAGCTTTATGAAGAGATTTACAAATCATCCTGAACCATGGGGTGAATTTATTGATGTTAAGCATTGGCCTGAAATAAAAAATCCTGGCAAATACGCTGGCAAGGAAGCATTTATTGGTTCTGTGACAGACCCTTATCAACCATGTGAAAAGAAATATGAAAGAACAAGGACTTTGTTAGAACAGCTTAAAGGAAGTGGAATAAGTATTAGTATAGCAACACGTTCAAAGCTTGTATTAAGGGATATTGATTTAATAAAGACATTTCCAAATGCCAGAGTGGCAATTTCAATTAATACGGTGGATGAAGCTTTCAGAAAAGAAATGGATAAGGGGGCTACGATTGAAGAGCGCCTTGATACTATGAAGCAATTGTATGATGCCGGCATTAAGACCACCTGCTTTATTTCCCCTATTTTTCCAGGAATTACTGATGTAGAAGCTATTGTAGACAGGGCTAAGGACAGATGTAATCTGGTATGGCTTGAGAATCTCAATTTACGAGGGGATTATAGAGTTGTTATAATGGAATGGATTAAAAAGAATCATCCAGAGTTAGAGGGGCTTTACCATGAAATCTATTCGAAAAAGGATAGAAGCTATTGGACTGAATTGGACGCTAAGTTAAGAGCTTATGCTGCTTCAAATGGTATGCCTTATGTTAGAGATGATGATTCGAAAATGTCAGAGTTTGGTGAAGCACCTATTATGGCAAATTATTTTTATCATGAAGAAGTAAAGAAATCTGCAAAGAAAAAGGATGTTAACTAGCATGATCGTAGAAGGCAAGCATATATACATATATGGAAAAGAAAATACTAAAGCGCCTCTTGTTATCGTAAATACGTTTCAAGGTGATGGGCATGAAGTATATGAGGCGATACAGCAAATTGAGTCAATCCCCATAGTCTTGGCTGTAATTTCTGATATAGACTGGAATGATGAAATGACACCATGGGAGTGTCCGCCTATGTTTAAGGGGGATAGCCCATGTATAGGTGGAGCTGATGATTATATTAGGAAGCTTGAAGATAAAATAGTGCCGGCTATACTTGCAGAACTTAATGGGAAGCCTAGCTTTGTTGCAATAGCAGGCTATTCCCTGGGTGGCTTGTTTGCAATCTATAGCTTATACAAGACAGATATCTTTAGCAGAGCTGTGAGTGCATCGGGTTCTATGTGGTTTCCAGGCTTCTTAGATTTTGTCAGGAAAAATGAAATGCTGGTGAAGCCAGATAGAGTGTATTTTTCACTTGGGGACAAAGAGGCTAAGACTAGAAATACAGTACTTCGTACAGTGGAAGAGAATACACAAGAAATATTTGAATTATTTAAAGGTAAAGGAATAGATTGCACCTTTGAAATGAATGAAGGTAATCATTTCAAAGATGCAGATTTAAGATTAGCTAAGGGAATCAAATGGATTTGTGAAAATTAGTGGGGTGGCGAGTAGGGTTCTATATCATGTCGGTTTCGATGTAGTTAATTATTTTTCTTATAATCTATTCCCCATTCTTCCATGGATTTTATAATAGGGCGCATTGATTCACCTAACTCTGACAGGGCATATTCTACTCTAGGCGGAACTTCTGGATATACAGTTCTTGTAATAATTCCATCGTCTTCCATTGAACGAAGAGAATCAGTAAGTACCTTTTGACTGATTCCGTCTAAGCTGTTTTTTAATTCATTAAATCTCCAAGGACGAACTAAGAGATTTCTCATTATTAGTAATTTCCATTTGCTGCCAATCAGGCTAACTGTTGTGGCTACAGGGCACTCAGGTAATTCGTCTTTTGTTTTCATAGTAGACTCCTTTCTAGGAAGCTGCTTCATTAGTTTCAATTTGAATGTAACATCATTTATGAATCTAATATAACACCAAAGATTTCATAAGTCGATAAGTTACAAAAAAGTAACTGGGTAATAAAAAAGTGCGTACTTTTACTTTTTTGAGGTGGCTGATATATTGAAGACAACGAAAGCAATAGGGCTTTCAATCACAGATTAAGGAGGAATATTTTATGGCACTTTCAAATCTTAATGGATGGGTTAATGGAGAAGCACAGGCAGTTGCAAATGGAACAGCTTGTGGTGCAGGAGATGAGAAGCCAGCTGCATGTGGCTCTGCTTGTGGCGCTGGTGACAAGTAATTAGTAGAACTGCAGTAATGAAATGTGACCTCCAGTGATATTACTGGAGGTCAATTATTCGGAGGTAAAGGGTGATGAAACCATATTTTTCATTTCAATGGCATATTACAGACGAGTGCGACCAAAGATGCAAGCACTGTTATATTTATTCCAGTGGTGAGCATACATGCTTAGATTCAATGAATTGGAAGCAGATGGAAGATACTTTTTATAATTGTCTGGATTTCTGTGAAGTATATGGTAGAACACCTTATTTTTATATAACAGGTGGCGATCCAATTCTTCATCCGGATTTTTGGAGATTGTTGGATTTGCTACACGATCATGACATCAAGTTCACAATTCTTGGAAATCCGTTTCATCTAAATGACCAGGTTTGTAGAGAGCTTAAATGGTATGGATGTGAAAAGTATCAGCTGTCATTAGATGGTTTAAGAGAGACCCATGACTGGTTTAGAAAGCCAGGCTCCTATGATTGCACCTTAGAAAAGATAGTCTGCCTTAATAGAGCTGGAATAAGAAGTGTAATAATGACTACTGTTTCAAAGACAAATCGTATGGAAGTTCCTGGAATAATTGATGAAGTGGTAAAGGCTGGGGCGAATGTATTTGCTTTTGCAAGATATGTGCCAAGCGGTGGTGATTTGGATGCGTCCATGACAGCAATGGAATACAGAGACTTGTTAGCTACTTGTGATAAGAAATTTAAGGAATATAAGGCTGAAGGCTGTAAAACTTACTTTAATAAAAAGGACCATCTTTGGACATTGTATGAATATGAAATTGGAGAATTCCATATTCCAGAGGATGCTAAGCCAGATATGATATACGGAGGATGTAATTGCGGCAATTGTCACATGACCATTCTACCAACAGGAGATATCTACGCTTGCAGGAGAGTGGCAGATAGTAAAGTAGGTAATGTATTTATGGATAGAATAGCAGACCTATGGGAGACTAGTTTTGAAGATTATCGAGAATACGATAAGTTTGAGAAATGCAATAAGTGCAGGCTTAAACCATGGTGCAGAGGCTGCCCTGCTGTTGCCAATGGAACTGATGGAAGCTTTTATGGTGAGGATCCTCAATGTTGGGCAGATACGAGTTCAGATTTATTTGGCGACAGCCACCAAGCATAAAATACGGAGTATTTTATGTTTGGTATGAGCGATTACTAGGAGGCGAAGATGAAAGCGGTAGTTATCGACAAAGTCACAGAAGCAAATGAAATTGAAATTAAAAATATAGAAATGCCTGTTGTAAAGCCTGGCTGGGTACTTGTAAAGGTGAGGGGCTTTGGGCTAAATCATTCCGAGCAAATACTTCGATTAGAAGAGATACAAGCTGATTATATCAATAAGCCTGTAATACCTGGAATAGAGTGCGTAGGTGAAATAGTAGATGGCTCAGATACTAGGTTTAAAGTAGGGCAAAAAGTAATAGCGTTAATGGGAGGCATGGGACGTTCATTTAATGGCAGTTACGCTGAATATGCATTGCTTCCTGTTCATCATGTTTTTGCAGTTGAAAGTGATTTGAATTGGGAAGAACTTGCAGCTATTCCTGAGACATATTTCACAGCCTGGGGTTCTTTATTTGAGTGTCTACAGTTACAGCCTGAAGATACACTTTTGATTAGAGGTGCCAGCTGTGCTTTAGGCTATGCTGCTATACAGATAGCAAAAGCATTTGGCAGCCAGGTAATTGCAACAACTCATAAAGAAAAGTATTTTTCTCAGCTTTGTGACGCTGACGAAACAATAATAGATGATGGAAATTTATATGGAAAAATAGAGGGCGTTACAAAGGCACTAGATTTGGTAGGCCCTAAATCGCTTTTAGATACACTTAAAGCTGTGGATAGAGGTGCAATTGTATGTGAAACAGGAATTTTAGGTGGAGTATATGCGCTGAATGGATTTGATCCTATCAAGGATATTCCAAATGGAGTTTATCTTACTGGATTTTTCTCTAACTATCCAACACAAAAAATTGTTGACGATATTTTTGAGTTTTTTAAAAAGTATAATTTAAAGCCAAGCTATGGCCCTGTATACAGATTTGATGATATCAAAGATGCGATAGCTATGCAGGATTCAGGCAGAGCCGGTGGCAAGATAGTGGTGGTGATGAAGTGATAAAAAAGCAAGGATGAACTGAGTTCTCCTTGCTTGTTTTATTATAGAGTATTTGCTCTATCTGCAATATTCTTTTGGAAATTGATTACATCGTGGTCGTATGGAGTGTCCATAAATGTTGATTTAATCATAAAATCAGCAGATGCCTTATTAACAGCAATTGGAATATCATAGACCTGTGCAATTCTCATAAGTGCCTTAACATCAGGGTCATGAGGCTGAGCAGTAAGAGGATCAGAAAAGAATATAATTAAATCAATTCTACCTTCAACTACCTTTGCACCGATTTGCTGGTCACCACCAAGAGG
>JAGBJE010000300.1 GCA_017934625.1 Pseudobutyrivibrio sp.
ATTTTCTTTAGCTGTTTTTTCAAGCTCTTCCACCTCAGATAATGTTACACACATAGGCTTCTCGCAAAGCACATGCTTTTTAGCTTCAAGAGCCCTTTTAGCATAATCAAAATGCATATCATTAAGTAGCCCAATATATACAACATCTACATCACTTGAAAGTAGCTTATCATAATCTGTAAAAACCTGATTCAAATGATGCTTTTTAGCCAAGGCATTTAACTTATCCTCACTTGCCTTTCTTCCGCAAATATAAATCTCCTCAAAACCAATCTCATCAATAAATGTAAGTATCTCCTGAACGATAACTCCATTTCCTACTATTCCAAGTTTCATAATGTTATTCTCCTTATGCTCCTGCGTTTGAATTAATTGTATCTATTATTCTTCTAATACCATTCCATACATTTAAATCTGTGAATATATCCGCAATACTTCCCTGGTCGGAAAATGGTGATTCTTGTAACACCGACATATCTTTAAGCATTCCATTATGCACAATATATTCAACTATCTGATTAACAAAATATATTTGTCTGCTATCCAAAGACGTATCAGATAAATACTCAGAAAAAGCTTCCTTTGCAGCATTCATATCCAAGCCAACTATTTCACGAACCAATTCACCTAAAGGCTTAGCGCCATATTCACTTTCATAATCTTGTTTTGTACCAATTTCACTCCACAATAATTTTTCTAGCGTTTCAATATCTAGTTCTGTAAGTGGTTGATTAGTTTTTAGCTTCGCAATTACGATATTATCTTGATGTTGTCTAATATAGTGCTCAGCCTTAGCTTTGTAATTTTTCAACTGTTCTGTATCTAATTCAGCTTCCTTCCACTCAGTAGATAAAATATCATCTTCAAAATTAGTATCGTATATCTTTCCTTCACCTCTAGGAATATACTTCATCAATCCTCTAAGAGTTTTTCTGATATTTTCTAAATCTTCCACTCCAACGCTTTCCATATAATCTGTATGCAAAATCTTGTGCAACAAATCCTTATGAGCTTGAATCTCAGGAATATTAGCTACACTGGCAACAGCACTAACCTTCTTCATGAAGTCAGCTTTTGCCCTAGGATGATTTAACCCGGCAAGACATGCCAGCTCCATTGTATACACAAGTGCATCAAATCTAACCGCATCCACATCATCATTATCCGGTAAAATCAATGGCGCCAATTCATCCTTTACCAAGACAGTATCTTCATATGATAGCGAATTGTAGTTTTGTTCTAAAGAATATAAATCAACATACTTTAAATGCTGTCTGACTGAAAAATTATCTCTATTCAGTTCCTGCACTTTTGCAGCCATATCTTTAACCAATGCTTCTCGATACATAATCAGATTTTGTGTTTGGTAATTTAAATCCTGAAGCTTATATGAAATGCTAAATTTCAAATTAAAAATACCGCCTTGAAGTGCTAACCGATTTAAAGTAGCTTTACCTTTATTCAATCTGAAGAATTCAAAGTTACCACAAAAATCAAATATATAAAACTTGTTCTTGTCCTGCCCGTCAACAAGTCCTGGACAAAGTCTTGTACCTCTACCAATCATCTGCCAAAACTTAGCCTTACTCATAACCTTTTTGAAGAATACTAAATTAAGAACCTCTGGCACATCAATACCTGTATCAAGCATATCTACAGAAATGGCTATCTGAGGCAGCTTTTTAGGGTCTGAGAATTCATCTATTAGACTCTGTGAATAATTAATATAATTATCAATTACACCTGCGTAACCCACAAGGTTAGGATAATCCTTATTAAAGATTTCAAGGATTCGTTCAGCATGTTTATGATTCTTGGCGAAAATAATAGTCTTTCCAATTTTAGAGCCATAATCTATCTTAAGACCAGTTGTCATAAGGATATTTAATACTTTTCGAATTGTATCCTCATTAAATAACCAGGTATTTATAGCTGATGCATTTATTGATTCTGGCAGTTCTTCAAAATCATCTCTGAAAGTATCCTCGTACTGTTCTTTATCTTCCTCGGATAATTCGTCATACACAATTCCATCCTCGATAAATTTGAATTCTGATTCTATAGAAATATAGTCTACTAAATATCCATCATTAACTGCCTGTGCAAGATCATATC
>JAGBJE010000301.1 GCA_017934625.1 Pseudobutyrivibrio sp.
CAGATGTATCAATGTCACTTAATGCATCACTTGCAGGTCTTGTAGCAATCACAGCCCCATGCGACGTAACTGATGCACTTGGTGCAATCATAATTGGTGTTGTATCAGGATTTCTTGTAGTATTTGGTGTATGGCTTCTTGATTACAAGCTTCATATTGACGATCCAGTTGGAGCAGTTGCAGTACACATGATGAATGGTATTTGGGGAACAATAGCAGTAGGATTATTTGCAACTACATCAGCTCCTGACAGTGAGCTTACCGGTCTTTTTTACGGGGGAGGATTTAAGCTACTTGGTTTACAGTTACTTGGAGTTCTTACAGTAGGAACATGGGCAGCTGTTACAATTACTATCGCATTTACGGTAATTAAAAAGACTATAGGACTTCGTGCATCTGCAGAAGAGGAGATAGTCGGCCTTGATAGAACTGAGCATGGTCTTCCATCAGCTTACTCAGGATTTAACATGCTAGAGGATGATTTTGATGCAGATGAATATGATGATGAGACAGCAACTCTCATCACAGACACTTTAGAGGCTGCTGGTCTTGCTTCAATGGATGATGCAGTAGAGGTTGAGTATGCTCCATCTCAGATTACATCAGCAGGCAAGCCTAGAATGACAAAGGTAGAAATCCTTTGTAAGGAGCGCAATCTTGAAAAGCTTAAGAATGCTCTTATGAAGCTTGGTATTACAGGTATGACAGTGTCTCATGTAATGGGCTGCGGTGTTCAAAAGGGAGCTCCTGAATACTACCGAGGCGTTGCTTTAGAGCCAGCATTGCTTCCTAAGATTAGAGTGGACGTGGTAGTCTGCAAGGTTCCAGTAAAGGATGTAATCGACACCGCTAAGAAGGTGCTTTACACAGGACACATCGGTGATGGAAAAATCTTCGTATATGACGTTGAGCAGGTTGTAAAGATTAGAACAGGCGAGGAAGATTTCGCAGCATTGCAGGATGTAGAATAAAGGTAGTATAAAAGCTTGCTGGAATCTTGAGGGGTTCCAGCAGTTTTTATTTTGTTAGAAGATATACAACTTTTTCAATTTGAACATTGAAAAGCCAACGGTAATTACTTAATATTAAGAAAACGTGTTGGTTAAGTAGATAAGGTTGTGGAAAAATGAGTAAAATAGGACTTATTGTTGAAGGCGGTGGAATGAAATGCGCTTATGGTGCAGGTATACTGGATGCTTTTTTAGATGACAAAATCAAATTTGATTATTGTATTGGTGTGTCAGCGGGAAGCGCAAATGCAGCTTCATTTTTGGCAGGGCAGAAGGGGCGAAATAGGCGTTTTTATTCGGACCACATATTTGAGCCAGATTATTTTGGATTAAAGAGTTATTTAAAGACACATAATCTGTTTGGACTTCAATATATCTATGGTACATTGAGCAATTCTGACGGAACTGATGCTTTAGATTATCGAAGCCTTATGTTGAATAACACAGAGTATCTTATAGTAGCAACAGATGCAAATAGTGGTGAGCCCAGATACTTTCATAAGGAAGAAATGCCAAAGGATGATTATAGAATTATCATGGCTTCATCAGCACTGCCAGGGGCATGCCTTCCTGTAGAGATAGATGGGCATTATTACTATGATGGTGGCGTATCCGATTCAATACCTGTTAAGAAAGCTATAGAGGATGGCTGTGATAAACTGGTGGTTATTATGTCCAAGCCAAGGGACTTTGTAAAGAAGCCTGAAAGACTTAGGGGATTTTACTCTTTTAAATGCAGAAACTATCCTAAAATTATAGAGCTTCTAAATAACAGGCATATCGCATATACGGATAGTCAGCGTATGGCCTATCAGCTAGAGCAAGATGGTAAGGCATTTATATTCGCACCTAGTGAGCACTTATCTATGGGCACTTTTACAATGAGTAGAGAATCAAATGAAAAGCTCTATAAGCTAGGTTTAAAGGACTACGCTAGCTTGCGAGATGATCTGAAACAGTTTTTGGATGGTGATGGGCAGGCTTGCATTAGCAAAGAAAACAATTATAAAAATATAACCGAAGCAGTATAAAAGCTTGCTGGGACCGCTAAAGTTCCAGCAAGCTTTTTTAGTTAGTTATTGTTATCTGGTTTTTCGCCACTAGGTGGATTGCCTTCTGGTTTTTCACCACTTGGCATATCACTAGGTGGATTGCCCTCAGGCTTTTCACCATCAGGTTTATCACCGCTTGGAGCACCATCTGGGGCTTCACCATCTGGCATGTCTCCATCAGGGGCACCGTTTGATGTAGCCTTTTCTAGGGTGATTGCTTCACCTGTAGATTCTGAGCCTTCTGTGTATTCTTCTCCATTTACATATAACTTATATCCGTTTAAATTAATACTGTCTGAGTCGCATGAGAGAGAGGTGATATAAGAATCACCTGTTAATGTCCAGGTTGCTCCATTTGTTAGTTGAACATAAACGTCACCTGCATCACCATCTGTATTAATAGCACCGCTATAGGTTGCGTTTTCACCAAGATAAAGATTCATTGCAGATACATCATCAATAGACATATCTCCTTCAAGGTTCTGATTTTTTACATTAACATTTACCTGGCCTCCGTTAGAACCTTCATTTCCCCAGCCGGCAGCTGCAGCTCTAAGTAAAATGCCATCTCCATTATTGTTTATCTCAGAATTTTCAATATTAATATCAGCCACAGTGTTTGTTATAAAGAAAACATCACCGTTTGCGTTGTTTAATATACTATCTATAAGAGAGAATGAAGCAGTACCTTCATCAGCGTCTCCTGACATAGATTGGTATATCATAACTGCCTGATAGTAATCAGATTTGTCGCTGTTTTTAGTATTGTTGTCAGCATTGAG
>JAGBJE010000302.1 GCA_017934625.1 Pseudobutyrivibrio sp.
GAAGCATTGAGTGAACTTCTGTTAAAGCACCTTCAGCTGTCTGCACTGCAGATACACCATCCTGTGCGTTTGTAGAAGCCTGATCAAGACCTCTAATCTGCTTACGCATCTTTTCTGAAATTGAAAGTCCTGCTGCATCATCTGCTGCACGGTTGATTCTGTAACCTGAAGAAAGTTTCTCAGTTGATTTTGCCTGATTGCCAGATGTGATGTTAAGCATTCTAGAAGCATTAGCTGCTTGCATATTGTGTTGTACTACCATAAATTCTACCTCCTTGTAGATACTTCCTGGATTCCTTTCCCGGAAGAAGTGCCTTCGCACTCAACATTTTTAGTTACATTTATATCTTACAGCACTCGCGCGTATGCTGCTTAGATATCAACTGTATGTGCATTTTCACATTTTAATGTGAAAATCACTTGCTATGAGTGGCCATATAATGACCATCTCCTCCTTATTAAAAGCGTGCATGAAAAAACACTATTGTGAGTACAATAGATAAATAAAAAGATATAACGAATATTTCGATCCTTAACATCCTTGTCCTGGTAACGAAACCTATATGAGGTTGTGATGTAACTTAAATCGAGATTCTGAAATCCTTTTCATTTATCTCTAAATACTTTATCGGATGATGATGAGAAAACTTAACCTCTGAATTAAAAAATTTTAAAAAAATTTCAAGATGGAAGTTTTTACCCTCATCCGTCACCTGCGGTGACACCTTCTCCCGGAGGGAGAAGGCTAGGCTTTTTTAGCCTTGCAATACTTATATCGGACGTACCGTTATAAACTTAACCCATTTTTGAAAAATTTTTCAAAAAATTATTTTTGCTATAAAAAAGGTGTTACAATCAAGGCTCTGCCCTCTTGTAACACCTATTATAACATCTTTAATTGTTCTCTACCGTTTTTCACGGAATTGTCATAAATAAATTATTCTATTCCTGCAACGATTCCATAATTGGTGGAATGAGCTGCTTCTTGCGGGAAACAACTCCCTCAAGCATGTAGCTATCTGCTGATACCGGCATGCGAAATGCATCTGCTATAATCTTTCCTGCATCTGAGCCAACGAATAATAGCTCTGTTGTCTCGTTAAGAATATCTGTAAGCATTACGAATACTGCATCTAAGCTAGCTGATTCAAGTACTGTATCCATGTATGCTTTAATATCTTCCTTGATAGTATTAAGCTGGCTGCGTGAAACTGAGCTAACCTGTGCAACACCAAATTTGGTTTCGCCACTGGCAAACAGCTTGTAATCCTGATGGAAAATCTGCTCGGCTGTACGATCCTTAAAATCACTGCCTGCTTCAAACATAGATGTTGCAAGCTCTGTAACATCTACACCTGCAATTTCAGCAAGCTCCCTTGCAAGTGATTCATCTGTAGGTGTGCAGGTAGGTGATCTAAACATCAATGTATCAGAAAGTATAGCTGAGCAAAGTACTCCAGCAATATCCTTTGGTATCTCCACACCACGTTCCTTAAACATAAGGGTTACGATAGTAGCTGTAGAACCTAAAGGCTGATTTCTAAATAAGATAGGTGAAACAGTCTCAAGGGAACCTAATCTATGATGATCGATGATTTCAAGTACGTCTGCCTGGTCAATTCCATCTACTGCCTGAGATCTCTCATTGTGGTCAACAAGAATCACTCTCTTCTTCTCCATATTTAAAAGAAGACGTCTTGAAACCATTCCTATATAGTGTCTGTTTTCATCTAAGATAGGAAAATCTCTGTGTCTAACAGATTTCATTACCTCTCTTACTTCATCAACATAATCGTCAAGTTCGAAGCTAATAATATCATCCTTCTGCATGAACTGTCGAATAGGCATAGATTGATGAATAAGACGAGCAACAGTAAATGTATCAAACTCAGTAGTAATAAGCACTACCTGCTTCTTCTCGGCAAGCTCTGCTACCTCTTTTTCAACACGGCTCGCGCCACAAACAATAAGGCAGCTACATCCTGCCTCTATACAGATAAGCTGGCGCGCTGTAATATTACCAACAATAGCCAAATCATCTGTCTTAATGTCATCAATAAGCTCTTCACGGCTGCTTGATGCTATAACTACTGAACCCTTAACAAAATATGCATGTGGGTTACCTGTAACAAGCTTACCATTAAGAGTACTTATGATATTGGAATACTGGGTACGCGAACGTGATAAGATACTGTTATCGTATATATCCATATATGAATAAGCTATATCACCATTTACAATAACACCTTCAAGCTTACCAGTTTTAGCAACAACAGGTAGAGTAACAACATCTTTATCAAGCATGATTTCCCATGCTTTCTTTAAAGAGATATGGCCATCCACACCCTCTAACTGTCTGTATTCAATATCCATAAGCTGTGCGCCTACATCAGAGATTGTCTCTGGTTCCGGCACGTTAAAACGATTTAAAACATAACGAGTCTCTTCATTAAGTGGACCCGCCTTTTTGGGAATAAAATTATCACCAGTGCTAAGTGCGTTCTTAAGATAAGAATATGCTATAGCAGCACAAATACTGTCTGTGTCTGGATTTTTGTGACCGATTATATAAACTGACTTCGGCATAGTTCCTCCATTTCATTTCTTAAAAAATACCTAAAGAATGAATAAATGAAGCTGCTGATAATCCAAGTGAAAGTACTAACAAAATTATTACTACAACAGAAAGCTTCTTAAGTGAGCTATAATGCTCAACTGCCTTAAGAGCCTGCTCCTCACTGTTGTCATACTCCTTCAATAAATCCTGGATCAAACGATATAAATGAACTGATTCTGAATGGGTCTTTTCAGAAAGCTCATTTTGGATTGAATCAAGACCTGCGGACACGTTCTTAAGCGTATCCTGTAAATTCTTACTGTGTGTCTCGTAGGACTCCTGGTTACCACTAACCTGTCCTTTGATATCTACCTCAAGTTGATCCATGTTGTTTTTAACAACCTGCATCATTCTATCTACCTGAGTTTCTACATCAGCAACAAGATTATCTGCTTCTTCCTGCTTTTTTGCAAGTTCCTCCTGTAGCTTTACATTTATTTCTTCTTTTTCTTTAACTATAGCTTCGAGCTCAGCAGCCTTCTGCTCTTTTTGAGCTATTAACTGCTGAAGCTGTGTTGCCTTTTCACGGAATGCATCGATTTGCTCAAGTAATAAATCCTCACCTAAATCAACAGAAGGCTTCACATCCTCAAGCTCACGAAAATCTCCTTTTTTTCCCTCTACATTAGGGTTTTCCATAGCATTCATCCTCCTCTTTTAAGGTTTCGTAGTGTTGATTAGAAAGTAAACTTATCAGCAAAATAAGCATCTAAATCAGCAATAGCAATACGCTCCTGCTCCATTGAATCACGGTGACGAATTGTAACCATGTGATCCTCCTCTGAATCAAAATCGTATGTTACGCAGAATGGAGTACCAATCTCATCCTGACGACGATAACGCTTACCGATGTTACCTCTGTCATCAAACTCGCAGTTATATTTCTTAGAAAGCTCTGCAAAAATCTTTTCTGCACCCTCATTAAGCTTCTTAGAAAGTGGAAGTACGCCAATCTTTACAGGCGCAAGTGCTGGATGGAAGTGGAGAACTGTACGTACATCACTTCTGTTCTCATCACCGATTTCTTCCTCATCATAAGCTGCACAAAGGAATGCTAAAACTACACGGTCAGCACCAAGTGATGGCTCGATAACGTATGGTAAATACTTCTCGTTTAGCTCATCATCAAAATATGTAAGATCCTGACCTGAAACATTCTGATGCTGTGTAAGATCATAATCTGTACGGCTGGCAATACCCCAAAGCTCGCCCCAACCAAATGGGAATAAGAACTCGATATCTGTAGTGCCTGTTGAATAGAATGAAAGCTCCTCTGGATCATGGTCACGAAGACGCATCTCATCTTCCTTCATGCCAAGTGAAATAAGCCAATCACGGCAGAAGCTTCTCCAATACTGGAACCACTCATCCTGTGTACCTGGCTTACAGAAGAACTCAAGCTCCATCTGCTCAAACTCACGTGTACGGAATGTAAAGTTACCAGGTGTAATCTCGTTACGGAATGACTTACCAATCTGGCCAATACCAAATGGAACCTTCTTACGAGATGTACGCTGTACATTCTTGAAGTTAACAAAGATACCCTGTGCTGTCTCAGGACGAAGATAAACTGTGTTTTTAGCATCCTCAGTAACACCCTGGAATGTTTTGAACATAAGGTTGAACTCGCGGATATCTGTGAAATTGTGCTTGCCACATGTAGGACATGGAACATTGTTGCTTTCGATGAATTCCTTCATCTCCTCTTTGCTCCATCCATCTACTGAAGACTTAAGCTCGATGCCCTTTTCAGCTGCAAAGTCTTCAATAATCTTATCAGCTCTGAAACGCTCATGGCATTCCTTACAGTCCATAAGTGGGTCAGAGAAAGAACCAAGATGACCTGATGCAATCCATGTCTGTGGATTCATAAGAATAGCACAATCAACACCAACGTTGTATGGATTTTCCTGAATAAATTTCTGCCACCAAGCCTTTTTAACATTGTTCTTAAGCTCTACACCAAGGTTACCATAGTCCCATGTATTAGCAAGACCACCATAGATTTCTGATCCTGCATATACAAAACCTCTAGCCTTTGCAAGAGCAATAATTTTGTCCATTGTTTTTTCCATGATATATATTCCCTTCTATTTATTACTATATATTATATAAACCAAATCTGTAGCATCTGCATTTCCATCTGCCTGAGAAATGGTAACTGTATCTGAATCTACAACTGTAATATCTGCATTAGAAACATATGTGACATCTCCCGGTACAGTGACAGTAATATTTTCATTAACTACTGCAACACTAGAATCAGCGAAAGCCTCATCAGCATTAATAACACTGGCCTCAAGAATCTGTCCATCTGCAACCTGTGAAAACAATGCTGCAAAATCGTATCCTGCTTCTACTGCATCTGTGTATGATGCATTATATGTTTTGTAAGATGTAAATGCACTATAGCAATCAGCATCCTTGTAAGTAGTCTTAACATAGGCCTTGCCACCGCTAACCTTAAGCTTGTTAAGTGTAATGGCCTTATCACCATAGGTTTCATTAAAGCTATCGATTAAATCAGCTGTGTAGTCCTTAAACTCTGACTTAGAGTAGGTATCAGTATCAAAATCTGTTACCTCTTCAAAAACTACCTGCCCATCTGCTGTAAATGTAAGCTTTGATGCATCAGCTGCACCTTGCGAATTAAAAATAACACCTATCAGCTTTACGATAATAAAAATTAGTAAGGCAACAAATGCAATAAGGCTAACACCAAAAATAATACGATTGCGCATAACCTCACGCTGTCTTCTTTTTCTTCTGGCCTCCTGTAGCTCTTTTGAAGCTACTCCCTGTCTAGGACGTGCCCCCGTATTTCTGGAGCGCATACCAGATGTCCTTGACTTGTTAGTTGTCATAAAAATTCCTCGCTCTTATATTTGTGCGACCTATAGTTTAATCTATAAGCGTCCAAAATTCTAGTCAATTCTTCTTCAGTTTCTCCATTCAACACAAAAGTATACAACTTTTCAATGCTTGAGGAAACAATAAATTGCATTGTATATAGGGTTGATGTGGAAATTTTTATTCCTGCCTCCATATTTTCGCATTTATCACATAGCATTCCATGATGTTTAATAGAAAATGATGTAAGCCCTTCTTTCCTGCCGCATGTCATACAGCTAAAAACATTTGGATATTCTCCATCAATGACCCATGTTTTTAAATCATAGATGTTTCTAAGTAGACGATGACTGAACTTACCAGATTCCAAAGCCCTTAGGCTTTGATATAAAAGAGCAAGCCTAAGCCTTTCATCCGCTCCTTCAACTGATAAGAAGCTTGCCACCTCAAGAAAATATGAACCTAGACAAACCTTATCATAATCTACAACCAAATCCCTAAAGTAATTAGAAATATTGGCTTTACTAATATGGTAGGAATTCCTGCCTTCAAAAGCATCAAAGGTACCAAAGCAAAATGGAGAGCACGCGGCAATAAGTGGATTATTGGGACGCCTTGCCCCTTTTGCAAAGGCTGTCACTCTTCCTGATTCCTTTGTAAGGACAACTAATCTCTTATCAAATTCGCCCACATCAGAGCTGGAAAGCACCAAGCCTGTCAGGGTAACTAGTCCCATTTAGTTTAAATCCTCTTTCTTGTATCCAAAATTCTTAAGCTCGAAATCACTATCTCGCCAATCCTTTTTAACCTTAACAAACAGCTTAAGATTAACCTTGGCCTCTAACAGCTTCTCAATCTCATAGCGGGAATTGGTGCCGATTTTCTTAATCATAGCACCGCCCTTTCCTATTATAATGCCCTTGTGAGAATTCTTCTCGCAGATAATTGTAGCCTCAATATCCCACATAGGTCTATTTCCCGGTCTTTCCTTCATGCTATCGATAAGGATTGCTATACCATGTGGCACCTCATCATTAAGAGCATGAAGAGATTTCTCACGAATAATCTCTGCAGTGATTTCTCTAAGGGTCTGATTTGTAACTGTCTCTTCATCATAAAAGGCTGGACCTTCTGGAAGATAATTGAAAATAGTATCGAGCAAGTCATCACAGCCCTCTCCATGAAGTGCAGATACTGGAACAACCTCAGCAAAATCGCACAAATCCTTATAAGCTGAAATAGCCTCGCCAACCTTAGCACCATCAGCCATATCTATTTTATTGATAACAAGGATTACCGGCGCATCTACAGTGCCAAGTAACTCTGCAATCTTTTTATCACCAGCACCTACCTTAGTATCTGGCTCAATCAACCATAGAATAAGGTCTACATCATTGATGGTACCCTTGGCAGCAGTCATCATATACTCTCCAAGCTTATTCTTAGCCTGATGCATACCTGGAGTATCAAGAAAAACAATCTGTCCCTTCTCGCTGTCTGTGTAGACAGTCTGAATTCGATTTCTTGTTGTTTGTGGCTTGTTACTGGTGATAGCTATCTTCTGTCCAATGATATGGTTCATAAGAGTACTTTTGCCTACGTTTGGGCGACCAACTATCGTAACAAAACCTGATTTAAAATTTTCACTCATTCTAATACCTCTAGTCTGTCTGTTACGTTAACAAGCATTATTATTCTTCTTTCGACATATGTCTCATTCAGAACAATAATAGCTTGCTAACTACAGACTCATCTAAACATTACATTAATATAAACTCTCTATATTATTAAAGATTTCCTTATTCGCCTCAATCACAGATTCGTTACCTACGACACATATATATCCCTGTGACATTGCTGCATCTACAGGATCTGCAAGAGCTCGAATATCCTCTACCGTAGCATCCAACACCTCATTACGAGTGTTCTGTAATATTTCCTGGGTAACGCCTGACAAGTAACAATTAAGCCCTCTAAGACCTCTTTGAGATGGTGTAAGAGGTGTATCCATTCCACTAACAGTTCCTATTATATATTTAGTCATGTCACGCTCATCTGCATCAAAGTTTCTTAAATAATCACCTGTCTGCTCAAATACCTTTAATGTTTCAGCAAGATTTGGATCTCGATATGATACAAACACCATATCTCCCTGACGACTGGCATTCATATTACAGCCATAGGCTCCACCCTGTACTCTTACCTTTATCCAGAAATAATCATAACCAAGAATAGTATTAAGGATTTTGTACGCTCCGTTATATTTATATCCTGATTTAACAAAATCTCCTGCCATGGCAACATACTGAATTTGCGATGCATCCTTAAGAGCTTCCTTTACAGGATGTACATCAAAGTTATTATGGCCTTCGAATTCTTTTCTTTCCTGTGAAAGCTTTGGCTTTATATCTGCTACTAATCTTCTTGCCTGGTTAAGCACTTCTGATTTTCCCGTTGATGAAATCAAAAGTCTATCCTTAGCAAAAATAGTCTTAGTCAGATTATTTAATGTAGATATAATTTCAAGCTTCTTATTATCAAAATCTTCTTCTAAATCCTTTAGGAATCTAAAGAATCTAACGCCATTTGCCAAATCAGCTATGTTAGCACGTAGTGAATAGCCACAACGTGCTCTGGTAGCTGCCACCTGATTACCTCTAGCATTTAAAATATATTCCATATGAGACTTCTCTGCTGTAATGAGCTCTTTTAATCTCTTTTCATCAGAGAAATTAGTATTGCAAATCATCTCAAGCACAAGATCCTTGGCACTGTCAGCCTCTTCATATATAAATTTAGAACGAACCTCAAAGGTCATCTTGTATTTATCATGTTCTCCATAAATCTCATGAACCGCTGTATTGGTAGTGATTCCACCAGTGTGAAGGTACATCTCATTAGTGAAATCGGTGTAGCTATAATGCTTAGTATCCATAAGACCTATAAAACGCTCCAGCATAGACACATAAGGGACCATCTCAAGAGGTAAATCTGATATATCAAATACCATATTGAAATAATGAATTCCGTTGGTGCTTACCTTATGATGAAGGATTGTTGTTCCAGCCTCATCATAAACTGCTAAATCAATAGGTCTAGCCTCTCTAGTTAAGTCATATCTGCTAAGAACTGGTATCTTGGCTAAATCCTCCTTAGAGCTAGGTGTCTGCTGATACTCCTTAAGGTAAGCCGTATGCTCTACAATCTCTTTTATTTCAGCCTTTGACATGGAGGCTTTGATACCTGCAAGCTTAACCCTAAGAGCTTCATCATCTGCAGCTGTAAGCCCCTGCTTTGGACGAAGAGTAACAATTGATTTATGATTGTTGGACAACAACAATGCATCAGCAATATAGTCAAATAACCCATTATCAACTCTTGATTTAATTTTCTCCAATACCTCCACTCCATGTAAATGAAGGAATGGCATGTTCTTATCATATAGCCAACTATCTAAAAGCTGCAATCCAATGATAAGTCCCTTTGGAGCACTTCCAAAATCAAGCTCTCTTGCTCTAAACTGCTCACCATTAATGGCAGCGTACAATGTCTTTTTATCAATCCCCTTCGTAATCTGTTCTTTAAGGGTATTTTCTATAATCTCTACAAACTTATCCTTATCTTCCTCATTGGCACCTCTGGCCACTATAGAAAAATACATTTGGCGCTGGGATGCTTCAAATGAACAGTCTACATCTTCCGCAATATCTGCATCGATTAAAGCCTGATAAAGTGGAGCACCTGGTGCTGAAACAAGGGCGTAATTTAAAACATCAAAAGCCCTATACATGTTAGGGTCAAGCACATCACCAATACATACATTATAAGAAAGATATGCATTATTCGCTGTGTCCTGATCTGCACCGATTGGATAATCAACTGTTATCTCCACTGGCTTATCAAATGGTTTCTGTAAGCCAATTTCAGAATCCACCTCCAAATAATCGTAATTACGAAGATATTTGGTATCCAAATACTCCAAAATCTCATCTATATCCACATCTCCATATACGTATATGTAAGAATTGCTAGGATGATAGTATTTGCTGTGGAATGCCAGGAAATCTTCGTAAGTAAGTGTAGGTATTACCTTTGGGTCACCGCCTGATTCAATAGCATAGGTAGTGTCCGGGAATAACGAATTAAGAATCTGTCTTGAAAGGACATCATCAGGTGATGAAAATGCGCCCTTCATTTCGTTATAGACAACACCATTGATGGTTAAATCACTATTCTCGTTTTCCATCTCATAGTGCCACCCCTCCTGTTCAAAAATCTCTCTATACTTGTAGATGTTAGGGTGAAAAACAGCATCCATATATACATCAATAAGATTCATGTAATCAGTATCATTTGTGCTGGCTATTGGATAGACTGTCTTATCTGAATATGTTATAGCATTAAGGAAGGTGTTAAGGCTTCCCTTTACAAGCTCTACAAATGGGTCTTTAACTGGATATTTATCTGAACCGCAAAGTACTGTATGCTCTACGATATGGGCAACACCAGTAGAATCCTTAGGTGGAGTTCTAAATCCAATATAGAATACCTTGTTATTATCATCATTTGAAATAAAACATATTCTAGCCTTTGTCTTTTTATGCTCAAATATAAATCCTAAGGAATCAAGTCCCTCAAGCTTTTCCTCTTTTAATAATTCGTACGCGTTATTCAATCTTGTGCCTTTCTAGTCTATTTATCTTTAATATGGACATCCAGTTGATTAAAGCAAATCTCGATGCCAGCTTTATCAAATCTATTTTTAATTTCCTCTAAGGTGTTCCATTTTTCTTGCCAGAAATAATTAATTTCGATAGGGAACCTAAGGCCTATTAATACTGCGCTATCGGCAAGCTCAGAAACAAATACCTGAACAGGTGCAGCCTCTGTCCTATGCTCACAGTTTTCTGCAATGTATTTAAGAATCTCCTTAGCCTTCTTAATATCACTATCATAGCTAATTCCTACAGTCTCATTAAAAAGACGGTATTCCTGAGCTGTACAATTAGTAAGAGATGCTGCCGAAAGTGTACCGTTTGGAATCTGCACCAATCTGCCATCCACCATCTTAAGAGTGGTATAAATGATATTAATCTTGCTAACAGTACCTTCCTGCCCAGTGGCATGCTCAATAATATAATCCCCCACTCTAAATGGATGCATCAGAAGAATCAATATACCACCAGCGAAATTGGAAAGCGCCCCCTGCAGTGCAAGACCGATTGTCACGCCAAGGCCTGCAACAGCTGCAGAGATTGATGTGGTAGTCACTCCAAACAATCCAAGTATAATGGTAAGTAGAATAATATAAAGAATCCATCTAAGGACAGACTCCAAGAATGTCTCCACGCCAGGATCAACATCCTTAATATTCATTGCCCTGTGAAATAGCTTTATAACGCCTTTAATAATACGAGTTCCAATGAAAAATACGATAAGTGCCAGAATAGCACTCCAAAAGAAACTCCAGAATTTAGGAATCAAGCTTTCCAGC
>JAGBJE010000303.1 GCA_017934625.1 Pseudobutyrivibrio sp.
TGACAGACGCTCATACAGGGCTGTGATTTTGTCCTCTTTCATGCGGACGCCTCCTTTCGGTGAAAAAATAAGCTGTAACGGAGATATTCATCGGCAAACTGCCGTCTGTTGATGAATATTTCCCCTACAGCTTATATCACCAGCTGCTAACTTATATTTCTTATATTGCCTAACAGCGAAATGTTCAGGATCCTTTTTCTCCAGCTCATTAAACATAATGTCTACTGGATTCTCAAAATCTTCATCATCTTCTCTGACTTCTGATGCATTCAGAAAATCTAAGAGAGTGCTAAAGTTCTGTTCCTCTTCAGGAGCCTCATAATGGATATAACCAATAAGTGCTGAATAAAGCAGGGTTTCTGCCTTGGTCCAGAACTCGTCACCTGATTTGCCATCGCCTTTTGTATTAGTAATAAGAGCATTTACCAGCTTTAAGATATCTTTTTCTGTATGAATATACTCGAAAGGATTGTAGTGCATACTCTTATTAAAATTGATTGTATTAAATATCTTCAATCTGTAGCCATGCTTTAAAAGTGTCTTACCACATTTAATAACTACATCTCCCTTTGGATCAGTAACTACATAGCTTGAATGCATCTGTAGTAGGTTCGGCAACAAAAAGAATCTTGTTTTACCTGAACCTGAACCACCAGTGATGCAGACATTTTTATTTCTTGCATATTTAGGTTGTTTAGGGCGACTGCTCATCATAAGTCGCTCTGTTTGGGTGAGGATGATATTATCCTCAAACTTTGGCGCCTCGAAAGGCTCTATATCCTGCTGATTTCCCCATCGTGCTGTTCCATACTCCGCACCATGGCGATATTTCTTAGCATTCTTCCCCTTCATTATCACAACAACCTTCATCACAACACCAATAACAATACCGACCATCAAATCAAATGGATGAAGGCTAGGGAGAAAATTAGAAAGAGCTATTGGAAGTGATTGAAATAATCCATCAATCTTTTCCGAAACGTTTGCGCCTTCTGCAATTCTCCAAGCCTCTCCAAGATTAGTTGCGAATAGTCCCATCAACACGTAAGGAACATTCAGCAGAATCAAACGTTTCTGCTGTTTTGTCATTTATCTAATGTGCTCCTTTTTCTTTGTTCGTGTTTTCTTTGGTTGCGATTTCACCTTTTCAACAAGACGCTTAAGCTTCTCTCTGACACTAGGCCTTTGTTCGCGCTTAACCATCTTTTGTGCATACTCATTCATGACTGACTCTAAAGCATCTGTATCTCTAGCTTTAAAGAAAGCCGTATACACTGGTGGATTCTGATTCTTATCTTTCATTATTGCAAAATCCACTCCATACTTCTTGGCGATTCTTTCAAAGGTTTTGATTCCTTTATCACCAATCTCCATGCTGGTAACACCCTGATTCTGCTTTATAAGCTCATCAATAGACTGTTTACCCTGAATATGAGTATCAATACTATCAAGCTTTTTATTTGCTCTATGGCGCATATAAAGCCTAACAGCTGAAATAATTCCATTAACAGTTAGTCTTGAACCTGTTATAGCAAGCCGGACTGTTTTCTCCTCAATTTCTTCCTGCAAGCTCTCACCTCCTTCCCATAAAAATAGCAGCTAACCTATTTATTGGCAGCTGCTCTCTTTTCTTCATCAGTATCTTTTGTTAAAAGGGACTGATATACTACCAGCCTCTTTGCCTGATCCCGCTTTTCCTTATCTTCGATATCATCGAAACTAATGCTCACTTCATAACCACTCATCTGATTATCCTCCTATAAACACATATCTTTATTTCTCTGTTTCTTTTGCCATTGTTCCAATAGCTTAATAATCGTATCTTCCATCTGACGTGGAGTATAGCTCTTAGGAAAATACTTCTTAAGCACATCATTCTTAAGAGTAACCCTGTCTACATCCTGCTTCTTTTCTTCTGAAAGAATGATTCCCATTCCCTCAGCTGTTATTTTATTTTCCTGAGCTAGCTTTTTAATTCGCTGTGCCTGAGAAAGCGAAGGTGTGGACTGAGCATAATCCATAGCTTCTAGTAAATCCTTCTGCTGATTAGCATTTAAGAAGGAAAGCTCAACAGCTGGATTAAAAGCAATAGTCTTATCATCTACCATGTCTAGAAGTTCCGGACAAAGGTTTGTCAGACGAATGTAGCGTTGAATCTGTTTAGCACTATCTCCAACTTCTGCCGCTAAAATGTCTCTTGATTTCATTCCATCCAACTTGTGGTCAACTTGACCACAAGTTAAATCTCCTCGCTCACCCTGATGTTTCATAGCATCCAACTTCATCTTATAAGCCCAGGCTCTCTCACTAGGAAGAATCTCTTCTCTCTGCAAATTACTGTCTACCATCAAGATAGTAGCTGCATCATCATCCAAATCCCTTACGATACAAGGAATAGTTTCTAGTCCTGCAATCTCACAGGCATGATGTCTTCTGTGACCAGAAAGGATTTCATAACCATCACCATCAGGTCTTACGATGGCTGGCTGTAAAACACCAAATTCCTGAATCGATTCTACAGTCTTTGCCATATCCTCATCATCTTTTACCTTGAAGGGATGTCCTTCAAAAGCATGTAGATCAGTAAGAGGTAATTCAACAACTACATCACCTTCTGGTGCCTTAGCTGCTTCCACATCTGCTGCTCCTCCAAAAATATCATCGTAACTGCTCAGCTGAATGTTTGCGCGCTCTTTCGCCATTCTTCAATACCTCCTTTGTAAGTTCTCTATATGCTTCTGCAACTTTTCCCTTTGGATCATGTGCATAAATGCTTTTTCCTTCAGCACTGATTTCTGCAGCTCTGACAGAATGAGGAATCTCAGTCTTATAAACCTTTAGCTTTGTTCCATAAGTCTCGCGAATCAAATTGCTAATGTCCTTAGCATAGTTTGTTCTGTTATCCACCATGGTAAGAAGAATTCCATCAATCTTAAGCCTAGGATTAATCTGTCTTCTTACTTTGCTAACAGTCTGTAAAAGTTGCTCCAAACCTTTAGCAGAAAGATACTGAGCCTGAACTGGAATAACCAGCTGGTCTGCAGCTGCTAACGCATTTACGGTAAGCATTCCAAGTGAAGGCATACAATCAATTAACACATAGTCGTAATTCGTTTTTACGGAATCAATGTATTCCTTCAATACTTTCTCACGACTCATGTAGTTCACAAGAGATAATTCCATACCAGAAAGCTCTATGTTTGCTGGTAGTAAATCTACACCTTCCTTATGGTGAAGAATTCCTTCACCTGGCTCAATCCGCTGTTCATTGAGAACCTTTCCCATGATGTCTTTTACCGTTACCGGTATCTCATCAGTTCTTGGATACCCAAGGCTGATGGTAAGTGAACCCTGTGGGTCCAAATCGATAAGCAAAACCTTTTTCCCTTCGGCAGCAAGACCAATCCCAAGATTTTCTGTACTTTGGGTTTTCCCAGTCCCACCTTTCTGATTTACTAATGCCATAACAACTGGCTTACTCATTTTTTAGCCCTCCTTCATTCTTAAATATTTCATTGTTACAACGAGTGTGATAATAGGCCTCTGTAGTCATCAGAGAATTATACAAAGCTGCAAGCAGATACTGTTTTATGTTCCTGATGCATGGCTTGTTTTCCTCAAGCCTGTCTAAAACAAATACGATGTTAAACATATTCAGTTTCATGAACTGTGATTTAACAACGCTCATTGGCTTCGTATCCCCACAAATGACAATCTCTTTGCGAGAAGAAGTCACCACATCAACAATCAGCTCATAGAGCTCATCCACAATACTGTTATCCGGATAATCAATTCTTAAAGCCTCAAGACCAATCTGCTTTGCAACATAACTTCTGATTGCAGAATAGTTATCTTTCTTAAGTCCTGCCTCGTCCTGCCCTTCACATACACTACCTTCATTCTCAGACTTGACATGACTAGACTCAGTCTCAATAAACTCAGTTTTATTAAACTCAGTATTATTAGCGTGTTCATACGACATTTCTTGAGATGTTTTTTCGACATTTCTAGAAGTGTCATTTGGACATTTCCGGAAGTGTCCGTTCGACACTTCCTCTGAAAAGTCCAATACATAGATGAGATTTGGTTTATTTAATCCCTGTCTCTTTTTTTCAATAAGCTCGAAATCCTCAAGCTCCTGGAAGAAACTGCAGGCCTTTTTGTTACCACACTTAAAGTTCTTTTCAACCTCTGCAACCGTGTAATAAACAAAGACTCTACCTTCATCATCAAACCATCCATTCTCTGCAGATAAACTCATCCTATCCAGAAGGAAACCATACAAGACCTTTGCCTGAAGGGAAAGCTTGTCAAACATCTCCTCTGAAAACAATAGCTTTGGCATTCTTACAAATGAAAAAAGGTCAGCTTGCCGCCGACCATAAAAATATTTTTTAGACATTACATCTCACCTTTCGTATTAAGTTTATTTGGCCTAAATAGCCATTTCGCCTTTATCCTTAGACTTCGGCTTATGCTCCTTTTTAGGAGTCTCTTTGACCTTATCCTGGCTCTTCTTAAGCTTATCTACAGCCGACTCCTTCTCAGATACCTTATCTGGCTCACGCTCCTTTGCAGTGATTCGCTCTTTGAAGTTCTCTGCCAGTTCAAATACCTTTTCCTTTGAATCATAGTGATATAGATTATCCGAAAGGATGTCTTCTGGTGGAACCTCACATGAATTTACATCGGAAATCATATCCTTAAGAGCATTTATATCGTGAGCCATAGACTCAGGTACTAAAAGTACCTCGTGGATTGAACAAGGGATAATATAGAAGTCTTCTCCCATCTTTTTTGCCTGCTCATCCAAGAAGCCCTCATAAGCAATAACACCAGCTCCATGATGCTTATCAGCCACTGTACCAACGAGAATCCGATCTTCTGGACCATCAGCTTGAATCATAAATCCTGCATCTGGAATAAGCTCTGCAATTGTTCCAAATAAAGTATTAACCTCAACAGGTCTAATCTCTGGCGATGAAATAAGAGCATCCTGATGAAGCTGCTCCTTTGTAATATCCATCTTTTCAAGCATCTCATTTGTAACCACAACTGATGCTATTCCATCATCCATCTGTCCAAGCAATACGCGATATACAATCGCTATGTCCTCCATATCTTTGTGAGGAACCTTCTCAAGAAGTGATGCATTCTTCTCTGCATTTACTGCTTCAAGTACCAACTTGTCCTTGATGAAATCATAATCTGTAAGCTGATTTGCATCATAGCTTGGCATGTTAGAAATAGCGTCATCCATCATCCTTGTCGCGTGGTTCAGAACCATGTCGTAATCATCTGTTTTCTCATATGCTGCAAACAGATTTGAGAAATTACCACTAGGTCCCATCATAGAATTCTCAAGCTTAACAGAAATTGCATCATAACCATCCTGATTAAGCTTCTGTGAAGGTGCGATATCTACACTGGCGATATCATACCCTCTTGCCTCAAGGTTCTTCTTAAGGTCTTCTGTGAACTGTTCTTTGAACTGTTCGTAGTCCATATAACCAACCTCCTTATGAATATTTTATTTTTGTCTATAAATGAGACAAAAAAAGAGCAGTTATTCAATAAAGAATACCTACTCTATGTAACAAAAATATTCAGTTTGGAAGGCAAATGGTGTCAAAAAAAATGACACCATTTTGACACCATTTGCTCACGACACCCATTTCAAAAATGCTTATTTTACGCCATTTTGACACCACAAGTTATGATAACTTACGATACGTTACGATAAGATATAACAGTTTACATAAATAGCAAAAATCCTTATAAATCCGCTATTTTTCGCTAATCTTATTCCACTCATAAGGGGTGTTCTGATATACGTAGTAATTCAACCAATTAGAATACAAAATATTCCCGTGACTTCTCCACTGAAGCAACGGCTTCTCCTCTGGATTATCATCTGGATAGTAGTTTACAGGCATTGCAATTTCAAGGCCCTTGTTTTTATCACGTTTGTACTCAGTATCCAGGGTGTAACGGTCATATTCCGGGTGGCCCATAACAAAGATGTTGCTGCCATCCTTAGACATGCATAGGAATACGCCTGCCTCATCGCCCTTTGCACATACTACCAAATCCTCACAGGCTTCAATATCCTCTGTTTTTACATAGGTATGGCGGCTGTGAGGGGCATAAAATATATCGTCAAAGCCA
>JAGBJE010000304.1 GCA_017934625.1 Pseudobutyrivibrio sp.
CATCAATAGCGATACTTCTTTCTGCAAACCTTGGTGTTATGAATTTATTACCATTCCCAGCATTGGATGGTGGACGAATTCTATTATTCATTATTGAAGGAATCAGAGGAAAGAAGATGAAGCCGGAAATCGAAAACGGAATTAATCTGGTTGGTTTTGGCTTACTAATGCTTTTGATGATAGTTGTTATGTACAATGATATTTTAAAATTAATGTAGAGGTTTTATTATGAAAACTACTGAAGTTAAAATTGGAAATAGAGTGATTGGTGGCGGTAATCCTATCCTTATCCAATCCATGACAAATACAAAGACTCAGGATGTGGCGGCTACAGTTGCACAGATTAAGGAGCTTGAAAAGGCTGGCTGTGACATTATTAGATGCGCTGTTCCTGACATGGATGCTGCTAAGGCTATTGCAAAGATTAAGGAGCAGATTAGCATTCCTCTTGTTGCTGATATACATTTTGATTATAGGCTTGCTATTGCAGCAATAGAAAACGGTGCTGATAAAATCAGAATCAATCCTGGGAATATTGGAAGTGAAGAAAGAATCAAAGCTGTTGTAGATGCTGCCAAGGCTAAGAATATCCCTATTAGAGTAGGTGTTAATTCGGGCTCTTTAGAAAAGAATCTTGTAGAAAAATATGGTGGAGTTACAGCAGAAGGCTTAGTAGAATCAGCCCTTGATAAGGTGGCTATTATCGAAAGATTAGGCTACGACAATCTTGTAATCAGTATTAAATCTTCTGATGTCATGATGTGTGTAAAGGCACATGAGCTTATTGCTGATAAGACTACACATCCACTTCATGTAGGAATTACAGAAGCAGGAACTGTTAAGGCGGGTAATATTAAGAGTGCCTGTGGCCTTTCACTGATTCTTTCACAGGGCATCGGTGATACTATCCGTGTATCACTTACAGGTGACCCAATTGAGGAGATTAAATCTGCCAAGCTTATTCTGCGTACTTTAGGTCTTAGAAAGGGTGGCATAGAAGTAGTATCCTGCCCAACCTGCGGTCGTACACAGATAGACTTAATAGGTCTTGCAAATAAGGTAGAAAATCTCGTAGAAGAATTTTCAGATTTAGACATAAAAGTAGCTGTTATGGGCTGCGTAGTAAATGGCCCAGGTGAAGCCAAAGAAGCAGACCTAGGTGTGGCCGGTGGCATCGGAGAAGGCCTCCTAATCAAACACGGCGAAGTAGTTAAAAAGCTGCCAGAAGAAGAGCTTCTAGGTGCCCTTCGTCAAGAACTTATCGCCTGGCCTCGCCCATAAGCGTAAAGTATTAAGCGAGGGGGGAGCACAGTCTAGGCGGGCGCGAGCAAGAGGGCCCCATACCGAGTGAGGACCTACTGGACCGGAGCGAAAGTATGGGAGATGGCTTGCGGGAGCTTTGAAACACTAGGTAACCCCCGGACTAAAATCCTGGAGATATGTTATGGATCAAATGAGTTTTTATGATGTGTTTCCTAATATGGATGCAGAGAACGACCTGGAGGCCGCCCTTAGTGATGCTACAGTTACTAAGGTTAGCACAGGTCGTAATAAAGATGATATAAGGATTTATGTGACCTTTAACACTCTGATTCCAAAGCGCCGTATCTGGCACTTGGAAAAATCCATTAAGAAACAGTTTTTTC
The DNA here is from genome assembly GCA_017934625.1 of Pseudobutyrivibrio sp. GTDB lineage: Bacteria > Bacillota > Clostridia > Lachnospirales > Lachnospiraceae > Pseudobutyrivibrio. The sequence continues at coordinate 1,647 of JAGBJE010000304.1, forward strand.
CTAATAATGGTGTGACAATCAGAATTCTAGAGGATTTCGATTTGTCTAGTCAGTATACACCATCAAATCTTATAAGTTCATACAATGATAGTATTTTAGAGGAGCTAGAGGATAGAAGTGCTCTTCTTTTTAACATATATAAAAAAGCTGATTTGGATGTAACCGAGGATGGACATTTAAAGGTTATAATCGAAGATACAGTTATTGGTAGAGAAAAGGAGCACGAGCTTTTTGATGTGCTTCATTCTATTATTTGTAGACGTTGTCATCAGGATATTGTAATTGATTTTGATTACAAGGAGCCTGTTAAGAGCAAATATCTTGAAAATGCAATCAAGGAAATGGAAAACAAGATTGCTGCAATCAATTCTAGAACAAATGCCATAGAGGAAAAAGAAGAGGAAAAGAAGTCTAAGGATTCAGCAGGTGATGATGATTCAAATGATGAGCCAGAGAAAAAGATTATCAAGCCTCTTACTAAATCAGACGACCCAGATGTTATCTATGGTAATGAAATTCTTGAAAATGCCACACCTCTTGAGGATATTAACGGTGAGCTACTTGGCCCTATTGTTGTGAGAGGACAGCTTACAGCTTTAGAATTTAGAGAGACTAAAAAGGGCGGATATTTCGGAACAGGTGCTATTACTGATTTCACAGATTCTATTTCTGTGAAGTTCTTTTTCAGTGATGCGGACCAGGGAAGATTACTTGAAAGTGCTCTTAGCGTAGGCGGCTTCTATAAAATCGCTGGTAAGCTAGATGAGGATATTTATTCTAAGGAGCTTACTGTAGGAAGAATTAATTCCATCCAAAAGATACGTGATTTTAGAGTAACTAGACAAGATACTGCCGTTGAAAAGCGAGTAGAGCTTCACTGCCATACTAAGATGTCTGATTTTGATGGTGTATCAGAAATCACTACTATCATTAATCGTGCTATGGCGTGGGGACATAAGGCACTTGCTATTACAGACCATGGTGTAGTACAGGCCTTCTGTGATGCAGATCATATGAAGGGCTTAGGTGATTTTAAGGTTATCTATGGCTGTGAGATTTATCTTGTTGATGATACTAAGCAGATTGTTACAAATGATAGAGGCCAGTCTCTTAGAGGAGAATATGTTGTATTTGATATTGAAACAAC
>JAGBJE010000305.1 GCA_017934625.1 Pseudobutyrivibrio sp.
CCTTCGCCCCAGTATCTAAATGATGGCATCAACATCTGCGCCACCTTCTCCTGGGTAGTCATATTCTCAACCATATCTTTTATTCTGTCATCTGCCTTTGCCGTCAGAGGACTGGCACAAAATACAAGTGTAGACAATATCATAAACATAGCCATAAATAACGAAATTTTCTTTTTTACCATGCCTTTCCTCCTATTATTTGCATTAACCGTTCATATCTTATATTTATAAGATAAAGGTATGTAATAATTGTTAAATAGGCTGTGAAATTAATACCAAAAAAGACCTATGATATTAGTTATTAATTATCATAGGTCTTTAATGCACTAGGAGCAACTAACTTGTTGCATCACTGCACTTTCAGAATTTATTATTGTGCCCTCTGGATAAGTTGAATCGTTTGTAGTTTTTCTGTAACCTGGAAAACACTTACAAATTGAATCGAAATCCATTTCATTTTTTAATAATAACTGTAATGCCTTTAAATCTTGTACTTTCATATCTCTTTTTACTACCTCCCCATGTTTTCATTCTATAGGATGAAAACATTACTATGGGAAGATAATATCACACAAACTATCACACTACTGTCACAGTAGTAGCAAAAAAGCCTATGGTTTTGAAAGACTGGCATTAAGTCATACACTATAATTCCAATAGATTCCGTAGCTCTCCTTGTACTGATTGTAGTGAGTAGAGAAAATCAATTTTTTATTAGTCCCTGTTAATTCAAATTCCATTTTGTCATCCTGCTTTATAAGGTGCTTGCTGATATTTTTCATAAACTCATCAACAGATGACTCAGATGTAATTACAATATCATCTGAAGCAACACTCTTTTCAGCAGCTACCACCACATCAATGCCGTGTGGCTTTATCTTCATGTGCTTATCACCAAGTCTTGCAGAAAGCACATAAGGGCCATAACAAAATGCGTATGTATCCTTTCCATCAGCCAAGCTATGGCAAGATATTCCCATAGGCCATGTGAGTGTTATATCACCACCGGCAGGAATAAACTCCTTTGAGATAATATAGAAGCCGTTTTCATCCTCAGGTTCTACGATTGAATTCCCCACCTTAATCTCAGGCTTTCCCTGAATCCAATGAGGAATACGTAGATATAAATCTGGACCTTTAGCTCCGGCTATAACATCTACTCTTATTCTTACTTCATCCGATTTGGTAAAATCACAATCCTGTGTCAGGCTGTATCCATTGCCCTTATAAGTAGATGCTACATACATTGCCACAACCAGCTTGCCATCTCCCTCAAAATATATTCCATCCTGAAGCTTAGTAAAGTTCTCGTAACCTGTTCCTGTACAGCACCAGAAATTACCATCCAGTGTGTTGAATACCTTGTGAAAGCCTGTGCCCATTGGCTGGAAATAAGTGGTAAAGCCAGTGGCATGGTTTTGCGAAGCCATTATTGCATTAACAAGAGTCTGGGCACTGTAATCAAGATACTTCTTGTCCCCTGTTACTGCAAAAAGTCTTCTTGCCATCTTTATCATATTGTAAGTATTGCAGGTTTCGTTATTTGTGTTTGTTCTTTCAGCATTAAGAATATTGTCCCTGCCGAAGTGCTCATTTTCACTATTGCCACCAGTGATATAGGTGTGCTTTTCTACAACCATATTATAAAAATCCTCTGCATATTTCAGATAATCCGTTTCTGCATTGTCCACCTCATATCTTGCTAATGCACCAATGAATTTTGGAATTGTAGTGTTAGCATGAGTATCATTGAGAACATCTTTCCCGCCTGTGGTTATCTTCTTAAAAAGTGTTATCTCATCAAAGGCATGTGCTGCCGTCTTAAATCTTTCAAAATCTTTGTAGCACAAATCATTGCCTGCGTCATTAAGCTCTCTATTTATTTCGTATAACTCATACAGGCAGTCATTCATTCCACCATATTCAATAGAAAGCACATTTTTATGCTGCTCGTCAGTCCAACCTTCACATCTGCTCGCAATCCAAACGCCCAGCCTGTTGGCTACCTGCAATGCCTTTTCATTCTTAGCATACGAATAAGCTGCGTTTAATCCGCTAAGGATTTTGTGCATTGTATACCAAGGCACCCACGCCTGCTTAAATGGATCTGACATCCCCTGTTCCACATAATCAAACTGCAATGCTGGATTATCTAAATAGTCCTGAGTTGGAAGCGTAGCTCCAAAAATATAGCCTTCATAAGCTGTGCCTGTAGTTTTATTCTGACATTCATCTAAC
>JAGBJE010000306.1 GCA_017934625.1 Pseudobutyrivibrio sp.
GCTCTGCTCTTAACGAGTATGCCATTTTCTCCATAATTTTCAACTCTTTCCCCGAAATAATTTAAACTGAATATATGCTATTTTGACTAATCTACCGTGAATATTTACTATACAGTTTCAATTATATGCATAAATGTTAGCACAATTAAATGATTAAAGTCAATATTTTCTCATAACACCCCCTCATCGTCCGTAAAACATTGTATCGCAAATGTAAAACAATAGTTTTATTTTATGAGTAGAAGGATAAATATGATTATGGCAACAACAGCATAAAAAAGATACAAACTTCAATATGAGAATGAATAAGCAAAAAAAATTAAGTTTAGAGGACCTATATAGCAGTCTCAGTATGACTTTAGTAGAAGCTGTAAATATCCTCATTCCAACAGCCGCTAAATAACAATTTCTTCATACTATGGGAACATTTTAAATCTATAATATCCTCAGTTTAGTTACTTTCTCCCAAAATTACGAAAAAGAATAACGTGCTGTGAAATATACCTTGATAAAAAAGAAAATATCAATTTGGTTATACAAGATTATTTGTAAATAATTATTTCCCTTAGTAAAAACCCACCCGTACCAAACTGGTAAGGGTGGATTTGTTACAAAAGTTTTTAGTTTATTATATCGTATTACAAACAATCAAGCTTACAAAAAGTTTTAAGTCCATGAATATAACAGAAAATCCGCTAAAACTTATCCCTCGTGCGAGACGTAAAGATGATTAATCACCACTGCTTGAGGCTGGCGCTTCTGTCACAGTTGTTTCATTATACATTCCTACTCCATCCGCTTCATTATAGAGTCCAGTCTTAACAACAACTGAGCCATCACTGTTTTCTTCAATATCCATTGCGTATGTAAATTCAGTAGATGCGTTTCCAGCTGGATCTAAATATTTTGTAGTACTCCAAGAACCCGAACCATAGGTAATTGTTTCTCCATCACCTGTCACATTATCAGAAACATTATAGTCTGGAGTCGCTGAATTTGAATAATTCTCAATACCTATACCACCAGTTGGTACTGTTCCGCTAGTCACAGTCATTGATGATTCCTCTATTTCACCAGCAATAGCTGTTCCATTCATTGCGCCTAAATTAATTCTAGCTATACAATTTGAACCATTCCAAGCTGTATCTGAAGGTGCTATGTATCCCGTTGTTTCATAAATCTTTGTCTGTGATTGCCAATCGGATGAAAGTCTATATCCGCCATAACCGGTAGACCCCTTAATAACCGCAATTGTTATTACACCGTCAGCTGACGCAGTAATTGTTCCTATCTCTGTCAAGGCTTTTGTCTTTTGCACAGATTGTAATGTACTAGATGATGAATCTTTTGATGAACTATCTGATGAACCGCCTGATGTACTATCAGAAGCTACAGTTACTGATGAGCTGCCAGTTCCATCACTGCTTGAAGAAGCCTGTGCGATCGCTCTATCTACAGCCTGCTGCACTGCTGCAAAGTCATTAGTTCCCATTATAGTGGCAATCTTATAGGCTGCTGGAGTTATCTTTACCTCTGGTGTTGCAAGAGACTCAACTGTAATTCCATTTGCTGCACACTCTGCAACTGTTGTAATATTTCTATTTTCAGCAACACCAACTGTCAGGTAATGCTCGTAATACTTTAAGATATCATTTCCAAATAATGATAAATCTTCATATGCACTAGCATAAGCTGCAGGATCAAAGTTAGGATTGCAAGTTCTTCCCTCAAATATTCCTAGCGTACAGAAATGATTGAACAATGCTTCTATATCATTTCCATATAGTTCAACCAAATCAGGATTCTGTGATAGATAATACTCTGCATCAAATATTTGCTTAAGTAATGCCTTGTCAGCGTCACTTACTTTTCCATAAGTAACTGTAGTTGCAGCCTGTGTTAACCCAGCTGCCTCACTCGTTATACTTGGTGCTGTTACCATTCCAACCATAGCAATTGCCATCATCAACCCCAAAACTTTTTTAATTCTCATAAATAGAAGTCTCCTTTCTTCTACATTTGTGTTGTTAGCTAATCATAAAGGCATCACTTTCCATCTATTTGACTAGCTATTTTCTTGACTAGGATGTTTGCAAGGATACAGGCAAATCGTGAACAAATTGCGAAAAAGAAGCCTGTTTCAAGGATAGTTTTGGGATAGGTAATAGTTTAAAAGCCCTTAATTAAGCAACTTTTCTACCTATCCTTTTTTAAGAGTGATAAAATAATCATATGAAAAAACGAATTGGATTTATAAGTATTTTAATAGGACTTTTATTCTTTCTAAACTCAAGTCAATACCTATCCTGGTTCTACATTTTAGGTAACAATTACGCTGCAAATGTTGTAGACCTTGTTGGACAAATTTGGGGAAAACTTTTTCAAGCTATAGGGATTATTGTATTCTGTTTCTATGGGAAGTTTTATAAAAACAGACCTAATAGAATTTTGGAGTTCAGTATTCTTATAGCTATCAATTTTGTCATTACTGTTTTTGCAATAGCACCCCCTCTCCGTGGATTTTGCCACATTACAGGTCTCGTGATGAACATTGTAATAGGAATGCTATATGCACTATATGTATCATTCATAATTGAACTTGTTCCAAAGAAATATTATGCCACGTCTTTTGGTTTAGGCATTGGTATTAGCTGTGTTTTTTCTTATATTCTATATGCTTTTGATAAAGACTATAGCTTTATGACCGACATAAAATGCTTGTATTTTTACGGTATGTTAGCTTTTTTCATCATTCTTTATCTTGTTCAAGAGCAAAAGCTTATAATCTCAGCTTCCGTAGAAATTGTCAACGCAGAATCAACTCAAACCGAAACCACTAATATCAATATTATAATTTCAGGTATACTCTTTACATTAATAAGCATTACCTACGTATTAGGATATTTTACGCCAAGCGGTGATATAACCGATTTTCATATAAGTGTTGAAGTAATGCGACTTGTTTATTTTATAAGTCTAGTTGTTGCTGGTGTATTGAACGACCGTAGCCGCAGGCTGGGAAATATTCTTTCTTTGCTAGCATTAACATTTGCCTTCTCAATGCCTCTTATGCGTGATTTCTCAACTGGAGTATATATCACTTGGATTATTTCCTACTTTGCTGGCGGTTTTATAACCATATGTCGCGCCATATTATTTTTGGACATAGCCAAAGATTCAAATAAAACATATTTAGCACCAGTAGGAATTGCAATTGGAAGAGCCGGTGAGCCAATTGGAATGTTTATTAGAATAAAACTAGAAGCCAATAATATGCTACTACTTTTTACAATTTCGTTTTTCTTTGCGATTACAATTGTTTTATTCACTATTATGTTTATAAATAGCAATAGAAGTACAATCAATTATGACGATTCCGTTACTGATTTTCATCGTTTGTTTACTACTAGATACGAACTTTCTCCAAGAGAAATTCAAATACTTGATGAGATCTTAGCCAGAAAACAAAACAAAGAAATTGCAGCCAGCCTTTATATAACAGAAGCGACAGTAAAATTCCACGTGAAAAATCTACTAGCGAAGACCAAGTGTAAAAATAGAAATGAATTAATCAAGCTATACAATGCTTCAAATTCACAATAATGGAACATTTTACCGTTATTCCACCTCATTTATAAAAAAATGAGGTGGAATAATATTTATGTATTTTGAAATTACAACAGTAAGCAGTGGCGAGCCACTTCTTCAGATTTACACCGCACCATAGACCTCCAGCTCACCATACGGCAATTCTCTTTTCAGGAGCAATATACATTCCATCCCCCTCTTTTATATCATAGGTTTCATAAAACTCGTCAAATTGCTGCATAGTTACATTTCCTCTTAAATAATGAAGAGGATGTGGGTCAGTAAGTGCACATTTTTCCATAAACTCTAGAGTTCCAGCTCTCGCCCAAAGCTTGGCGTTAGCTCTAAAGAATTTGTCATAGTCAAAGCCATCAATCTTCTTTGCCATTATGAGCATACACTTAAAACCTGCCATATCTGCAATTGCCTCTGTCTGGATAAGCTGTCCCTTAATTGGTGTTCCATCATCGAATGCTACTACACCATCATAATATTCCACCATTTTGTCGGCTCTATCCATGAATGCAGCATAGTCTTCTTCGGTCCACCAGTCCTTCACATTGCCATCAGCATCGTACTGAGCTCCATTTGTATCAAAGGCATGTGAAATCTCATGACCGATGACTGAGCCAAGCGCTCCATACTTTTCCTCTATGGACATATCGCTTCTGTATGTGGCATCGCAGAAAAAGCCTGGAATAATATTTATGGAATTGTTGGTAGGATTATAATAAGCATTTGTACTGAGTATATTTATTCCCCAAAGCTCTTTATCCACTTTGCCGTTAATATGTGTCAGCTCCTCCTCATGATCTGATTTTGCATAATCAATCATTGCCTGAAGGTATGTTCCGCCTTCTTCCTTTGGAGTCACATAATACATAGAATCATCAGGCCACTTATCAGGATAAACAGCGTGAATTACAATATTTTCCAGCTTGTATTTGGCCTGCTCTTTCGTTTCTTCCGAAAGCCAGTCTATAGTATCAAGCATCTCCTTGTATGTATCTATAGTATCCTGACAAATATCTGTAATTTCTTTCTTAATATCTTCATTCAAATATTTTTCGATATAAATACGTGATACATTATCAGAAAAAAGATCCATAGTCGCATCATAGGCAGCGTCCTCATCAGATTTACTTTCACTTATGCCACTATACTCCCTTGAAAGCTTCTGACTTGTTCTGTATGCATCTTCATCAACAAAAGTAATAAAGGATACAGCCGCTTGTACGGTCACATAAGCCATGATTTCATCAAAATTCTCTTCAGTATAGACTTCATTCAAGCCCTTCAACCAAGCTGGCTCATTAACATTGATAAGCTTCGAATCCGAATAGCCAAACTTTTCCATATACTGTGGAAGTGGATAGTTTGGTGACATTTCCTTCAAATCCTCCATAGTAACAGGATTTATTGACTCTTTGACAAAGCCAGGGTCGCTCTGCTCAAACCTGGTTTTCATAGAGGCTGCAATTTTCTTCTCAAAGCTAAACTGATTTTCGATAAGCTTAGCAATTTCTTCCTCAGAGTAGCCCAGCCTTCCAAGCATGTATTTTGCAGCTCCTTCATTATAGGTATTCCTACGCTTTCCTTCCTCTGTAAGTTCCTGATACTCTGCAGAATCTAAAAGGGAAAGTGTAGTACTATATATATCTACCTGGTAAAGAGTTGAGTCATCAGTATTCGTACCCACATTCACATTTGCCAAATAATTGCCATAGACAAAATAGTCGTCAGTGAGCATATATTCATTTAGTTCTTCTAAGCTACTGATGTTCCTTAATTTATCAAAGAAAAACATTAGTGGTTCAACGCCCTGCTCATTTCTTGTTTCCCAGTCAAGGAACAACTCATAAAAGCTTTGTGGCAGCTTCGCATCTCTCTTATCAAGAGTCTTGTCTGCGAGAATATCAAGGCATCTTTTCTTTACAGTATCTGCTGCATCAAAAATAGGAGTTTCATTTGAATATCCTGGGCGCAGGCTAACATCCATAAAATAATCATGATTGACATTAAGATAAAAATCATCCTTCAAATCAGGATTAGTCTCATCTGTAACAATGCCGATGATATTGCTGTTTAACCAAGGAGTCATTGTAGAGGTATCTATAGATACACCAGCTTCTTCCTTAACATCCTTAGCGCTATCTTCTGTTTGAGTAGTAGGGGTGAGATTACTACCACATCCTGTCAGCAAGGACACTGTCAATATCCCAGCCATCATTTTGGTAAGTGTACTTCTTAAAGCAATTTTTTTCATAGGCTCAATCTCCTTATATGCCAAATATACAATCTAATACGATTATAAAAATTATCAACATATAAATTGTGTATATTCCTTGAACTTTCAAATAATACAGTTTTTTCTTTTACCAGCAAATATCCTTATGCCTGTGAATGCTTAAATAACAGCTTCTTCACAATCTGGAAACATTTTAAGTCTATAATATCCTCAGTCAATAATAAATGAGGAGGGCTTGTGTATGTATTTCGAGATAACAACGGTAACTGGTGAATTTATTTATATTAATTTGCAGCAGATTACAGCTGTGGAGCCGGTTGAGCATGCGGTGTGCACCTCAGATGGCAGTAGATATAAAATGACTCCTGATTCTTATGATTCTCTTATAAAGAATTTAGGGATTGTTTAACATGAATGCGTGTTTATAAATGTTTTTAATTTAATACTTACATTTTGGGTTTAATCATGATACAATTGCTTGGCAATTGAAAAGAGTATGGTTAAATTGGAAACGCACATCCTCCGGATGATAACGAACAACACATTAATTCTTATGACTTCTTGTGGGCTACTTAAGGAAAAAGCCCACAAGAACTTGGCTTTGCCAAGCAATATTTTCTTTCAGAAAATATTGGTCAATCCCCGGTTCTTGATTTTCTGATGAAAATCAAAAACC
>JAGBJE010000307.1 GCA_017934625.1 Pseudobutyrivibrio sp.
GAAGCAAAAATATTTCTCATAATCTGAGGGCCGAAATATCCAGCAAGTGCAAATCCGATAAACATGATACCGTAGTTAACAGAATTGTTCTTAGGGCCAAACTGGTCAGCTGTAAATCCCGGATATACACCCATGAATGAACCAAAGCTGATACCTACAACTGAAAGACCAACATAGAATAATGCTACTGTGCCCTGTCCGCAGTTAAATAAGCAAATCAATCCTACTATCGCAAGTGCACAAGCAACTGTAAGTGTGTTGATTCTACCAATCTTGTCCGAAATAAATCCAGCTACAATACGTCCAATAGCATTAAATAATGCAAGTACTGATACAGCAAGGCTGGCTGAAACTGCTGTCATACCAATCATGTTCTGTGCTACTGCAGATGCCTGAGAAATGATCATCATACCTGTAAAAGCACCACATGTAAGTAAAAGAAGCATGATATAAAATACTGGAGTCTTAAGCATTCCCTTCCAGTCGAGATTCTTAAGAAGTGCGTTTCCTGCCTTTGCAGCTGGCTCAAATCCAGCTGGCTTGTATCCTTCTGGACACTGCTCTAAGAAAATGCAAGATGCAGCAATAAGAATAATAAATGCAATACCAACTACCTTAAAAGCAAATGTGGCATCAGTGTTCTTAACTACTACAGTTACGATTGGTGGTAAAATAACTGAGCTCATACCATAAACAGCTGTAGTGATTCCACCAATAAGACCTCTCTTGTCTGGGAAGAACTTAACACATGTTGAGATTGTGCTACCATAAGCCATCCCAAGACCAAGTCCACCAACAAGACCATAAGTTACAATCAAAAATCCTACGCTGGTTGCAAAGCCTGAAAGGAACATTCCAAGTCCCCACATAATACCACCAACAAGGATAACCTTCTTTGGTCCAAACTTGTCATTGAACCAACCACCTGAAATCATAGTGATAGGACCAACAGAGTTTGCTATGGTATATACGATAGCAAGGTCACCTGGTGTTACATTCATACCAAGTGATGCGTTAAAATACTCTGTCATTGCTGACGAAAATACGCTCCATGCGTAGATTGAACCTAAGCATAGATTAATAAAGCATGCTGCTAAAAGAACTATCCATCTTTTCTTGTCAAGATTCATTTAATTATCTCCTCGAATACTCTTATTTTTCTTAAATATCAAGTGCTGCGTGATATCCCCAGTAAACTGCATTAGTGATTGTTGAAACCTTTGCAGCATCACCGATAACACGTACAAATGGAGCTGCATCTAAAAGCTCATTTACTACATCTGTACGAGAGCGCTGACCAAGGGCGCAGATTACACTAGAGCCTTCTACCATAACCTCATTGCCATCCTTGTCTTCACAAAGAACACCATCAGCTGTAACCTTAACAGCCTTAAGTCCTGTATGCACATCAACATACTTATCAATCTGCTGAAGAAGAAGTGGACGATGTCTAACATTTGCATCTGGAGCAAGCATGTCTCTCATTTCGATAATAGAAACCTTCTTACCATCCTGTCCAAGATGTACTGCACACTCGCAACCTGCAAGTCCGCCACCCATGACAACAACATTGTCTCCTACTTTTTCTTTCTCTTTATAGTAATTGTTAACAACTACAACATTGTCTCCATCAAGACCTGGGATTGGTGGAACAAGTGGAGTAGAACCTACTGCAATAATGATTGCATCAGCATTTTCCTTCTCAGCATATTCCTTTGTAACCTCTGTGTTAAGACGAATCTCAACTCCCGCGTTTCTTGCAAGCTTTTCGTATGTGCCAGTAAGCTGATACATCTCGTACTTAAATGAAATAGCTTGCTCACTCTTAAGGATTCCGCCAAGTTCTGCTTCCTTCTCGCAAAGGATAACCTGATGTCCACGACGAGCTGCTGTGTAAGCTGCATATAATCCACCAGGACCACCACCGGCAACAAGTACCTTCTTCTTTACTGGTGCAGGAGTCACCTCATCACCTTCGATTTCTCTACCGATAAGTGGATTTACTGTACATC
>JAGBJE010000308.1 GCA_017934625.1 Pseudobutyrivibrio sp.
ATCAGCTTAACTGCTATTCATCAAAGGATATGGTTAACTGGACTGACCATGGTGCATTTAATATCGCAGGCAGAAATGGTGCAGCTAAGTGGGCTAACAACTCATGGGCACCAACAGTTTGCTGGAAGAGAATTAATGGCAAGGATAAATTCTTCCTTTATTTTGCAAACAATGCAAGCTCAATCGGTGTACTTACAGCAGACAGCCCTACAGGTCCATGGCGCGACCCAATCGGAAGAGCTTTAATTACAAAATCAACACCAAACTGTAATGTAGAATGGCTTTTTGATCCAGCTGTCCTTGTAGATAGTGATGGAACAGGCTATCTTTACTTCGGTGGTGGTGTGCCAAGAGGACAGGATGCACATCCAAGAACAGCCAGAGTTATCAAGCTTGGTAACGACATGATAAGCACCTCTGGTACAGCAGCTATGATTGATGCACCTTATCTTTTTGAGGATTCAGGAATCAATAAGATTGGTAACACATATTACTATTCATACTGCTCTAACTGGAACTGCCGCGATGGCTTTAGAAATGCAACAATCCAGGTGATGACAAGCCGTAATCCAATGGGACCTTTCACATACCAGGGTGAGATTATGGGAAACCCAGCTCAATTCTTCAATGGTTCTGGTGGTAACAATCATCATCAGATTTTTGAGTTCAAGGGCCAGTACTATATGGCATATCATACTCACACAGTTGAGACACAGGTAGTTAGAAGAAACCTTGGATACAGAACAACTCACATTGACAGAGTTAATGTTTCAAATGGAAGAATCAATGCAATCAAGCAGACATTAAATGGTGTTCCTATGAACCCATCTGTTAATCCATACGATTGGGTACAGGCAGAGACAATGTTCACTCAGGCTGGCATCCAGGTACGTGGTAACAGCGATGGAAACGCTTGGGTATCTGATATCAACAACGGTGATTTCACAAAGACAAAAGGTGTTAAGTTTACAAAGGGCGTATCAGCAATCACTGCAACAGTTCAGAGTAACGGAAATGGAAGCATTGAAGTAAGAGAAGGCTCACAGAATGGAACACTTCTTGGAACAATCAATATCTCTGCAACAAATGGTTCATTCAAGGATTTCACAGGAAATGTAAAGAACGTAACAGGTACAAAGGACATTTGCCTTGTATTCAGAGGAAGCTTTGCATTTGATAGATGGAAGGCTACAGATGCTAATGGAAGCACTGAAGCTCCAGAGCCACAGCCTACACAGCCAAGTGGTCAAAACGTAAATACGAATTCAACAGCAAGCATTGCAAACGGTTGGTACTATCTTAAGAATACAAATTCTCAGAAGTATCTTACAGTTGAGGGCAACAAGGCTGCAGCAGCTACTAATGTATGCATAAGTACAGGTACAGGAGTAGATGGACAGAAGTGGTATGTTGAAAACTTAGGAAATGGATACATCTCACTTAAGTCTGGCCTTGGCAACTACATGCTTGATGTTGCAAATGGCTCTGAGGAGGATGGTGCTAATCTTCAGATTTACAACGCATATGCACATGACCCACAGCAGTTTATTGTAAAGAACACAAAGACAAATGGTGTATATACAATAGCTACAAAGGTATCTAACGCTGTTAGATATGTGGATGTATACCAGCACAAGAAGACAGATGGTACAAACGTATGTCAGTGGTTATACTATGGCAACCCTAACCAGGAGTGGATTTTTGAGCCTGTAAATAATCAGTCTCAGGGCTCACAGCCTGCATCACAGCCAAGTAACCCTGAACCTTCTAATCCAAAGCCTTCACAGCCAGCTCCACAGCCATCAGCTAGCACAGGCTTAAAGGCCGAGGCTACTATCAACAGCTGGGGCAGCGGATACACAGCAAGTATTAAGGTATCTAACAATACTGGAAATACAGTAAATGGTTGGACACTTAAGCTTAAGAAGAGCGAAGTGAAGATGGATTCCAGCTGGAACGTAAAGGTTACAGAGTCAGGCGACTATTATGTAATCACACCAGTAGATTGGAACTCTTCAATTGCAAACGGCGGAAGCATTGAGTTCGGCTTTAATGGTTCAGGAAGCGTTTCAAATAATCTTTATATAGATGTTCAGTAGAAATTAATAATTTGGTCACTCTGGGATTTCCAGAGTGACTTTTTCTTTATGGAGAAGCACTATTATTTTACCAGCTCCTCCAGTAAACTAATATATTTAACTGTCATTGGGGATGGTTTGGTGGAGATAGGCAGAATATAGCCTATCTCCATATAATCGTCTATATCTAAAGGCTTGGCAATAATGTTGGAGCCGTTCAATTCTTCACTAATAACACCACTGCAGATGGTGTATCCGTTTAGACCCACCAGCATATTAAATAGAGTAGCACGATCACAGACAATCAAATCCTTGTCACAATCTAGGGTGCTTAGTATCTCTTCTGAAAAATAGAAGGAGTTGTGACTTCCCTGTTCATAAGAAAGGCGGGGATAAGGCTTTAAATCCTCAGGTGTAAGTTTTTTCTTTGATGCTAGAGGCGAGCCTTTGCCAATAAATACATGGGGCTTTGCTTTGAATAAAGGCGTGAAAAACAGTCCATTATCCTTAAGTGTTTTTCGGATTACGGTTTCATTAAATTTGTTTAAATACAGTACACCTACTTCACTTCTAAGATGGGCCACATCATCTATAATGTCAAAAGTCTGGGTTTCTCTCATGTGAAATTCATAGGATTCACCACCATATTTTTTTAGTAATTCAACAAATGCTTCCACTACAAATGAATAATGCTGAGAAGAGACACAGAATTTGGTTTTTCGCTTAGTTTGTCCCATATATCTGTCTTCAATAAGATTTGCCTGCTCTAATATCTGACGGGCATATCCCAGGAATTCTTCACCCTCGTTAGTGATGGTGATTCCCTTTTTGCCTCTGTTAAATATGGTGATTCCATATTCTTTTTCTAGCTCTATAATTGCAGCAGTAAGGCTGGGTTGAGCTATATATAGTCTCTTTGCTGCCTCTGTGATATTTCCAATATCTGCTACAGTCACTATGTATCTAAGCTGTTTTAATGTCATAGGAACCTCCGTATTTACGAATTAGAAATAGATATTGATAATATAATAGCTTAAACCATAGAAAATATCTATGGATATAATATAATTTTAAATATTTTACCTATTAATTCTCTAGGTTTATACTTTCAACCAATAAAATAATAAATGAGCAGGAGAAATAAGTTATGAAAACAGCAGTTATTGGATTTCCAAGAATTGGAAAAGATAGAGAATTAAAATTTACACTGGAAAAATACTTTAAAGGGGAGATAAATCAGGCTGACATCTACGGCGAGGCTGACCGTCAAAAGGAGTATGGACTTAACAGCCAGTCAGAGGCTGGAATTGATTTTATTTCATCAAATGATTTTTCATTTTATGATGGAGTACTTGATACTGCTGTATTGTTTAACGTGATACCTAAAAGATATGAGAAGCTAGAGCTTTCAGCTATCGACACATATTTTGCAATGGCACGTGGTTATCAGAAGGGGGACAAAAATGTTAAGGCACTTGCCATGAAAAAATGGTTCAATACAAATTATCACTATATTGTTCCTGAAATAGAAGACGATACAGAGGTAAGCTTCGTAGGGACAAAGCCACTGGATGAATATGAAAATGCTCTTTCAAAGGGGATTTCAACCAAGACAGCTATTGTAGGACCATTTACATTTTTAAAGCTGCTTAAGTATACAGGAACAAAGTGCTTTGAGGATTACATTGATATTTTTACAGATGAATATATTAAGCTCATAGCAGCACTTGATGAAAAAAATGTAGAGTGGTTACAGCTTGATGAGCCTTGGCTGGTTAAGGATATTGATGAGGGGGAGAAGGCAAATTTTACTAAGATTTACAATAAAATTCTTTCGAATAAAAAATCAGTAAAAGTATTGCTACAAACATATTTTGGGGATGTAAGAGATGTTTACAATGAAATTGCTGAGTTAGATTTTGATGGTATTGGTCTGGATTTTGTGGAAGGTAAAGAGACACTTTCACTTGTGCAGAAAAATGGTTTTCCAAAGGACAAAATTCTTTTCGCGGGTCTTGTAAATGGAAAAAATATTTGGAAGAACAATTATGCTAATACTCTTCAGGTGCTTAAGGAACTAAAGGAAGCTGGTGTAAAACAGATAGTCATCAGCACATCGTGTTCATTACTTCATGTGCCTTATACACTTGAGAACGAAACAGAGCTTTCTTCTGATTACACAAAGCATTTTGCTTTTGCGAAGGAGAAGCTTAAGGAGCTTAAGGAACTGGCCGAATTATTTGAAACAAAGGATTATGAATCAACTGAAGTATTCAAGCAAAATAAAGAAATTTTTAGAAACAGAAAGGATAGCTTTAACAAAGAAGTTAAGGACAGAGTTAAGGCTATTAAGGATGAGGATTATGTCAGACTCCCTGAATTTAATGTAAGAGAAAAGCTTCAAAAGGAATTACTAAAGCTTCCTGAATTTCCAACTACAACAATCGGTTCATTCCCACAGACGCAAGATGTCAGAAGAAACAGGCTGATGTACAGAAAGGGCGAGATTAGCAGGGATGAGTACATCGATTTCAACAAGAAAAAGATTGCAGAGTGTATTGCCCTCCAGGAAGAAATAGGTCTTGACGTACTGGTTCATGGTGAGTTTGAACGAAATGATATGGTTGAATATTTCGGAGAGCATTTAGATGGATACGTATTTACGAAGAAAGCATGGGTTCAATCCTATGGTACAAGATGCGTCAAGCCACCAATTATCTGGGGAGATGTATCCAGAAAAGAAGCTATCACTGTACAGTGGTCAAAGTTTGCTAATAGTTGTACCCAAAAGCCTGTTAAGGGGATGCTTACAGGCCCTGTAACTATTTTGAACTGGTCATTCCCTAGAGAAGATATTTCTATCAAGGAAAGCACACTTCAAATAGCATTGGCAATTCGTGATGAGGTACTTGATTTGGAGGCGAATGGAATAGGTATTATCCAAATCGATGAAGCAGCACTTAGGGAAAAGCTACCACTTAGAAAGTCAGATTGGTACAGCCAGTATTTGGATTGGGCGATTCCATCCTTTAGACTTGTCACAAGTGGGGTGAAGCCTGAAACACAGATTCATACTCACATGTGCTATAGCGAATTTACAGATATTATTCCAGCAATAGATGCAATGGATGCAGATGTTATTACCTTTGAGGCATCAAGATCTGATCTTCAGATTCTAGATTCATTAAAGAGATTAAATTTCAAGACAGAAGTTGGTCCAGGTGTGTACGATATACACAGCCCTCGAGTGCCTTCAGTAGAGGAAATCGTAACAGCACTTTCGAAGATGCGCCAAAAGGTATCTGATGACAAATTATGGGTTAACCCAGACTGTGGCTTAAAGACAAGAGGTGAGAAGGAAACAAAAGCCAGCCTTATAAACTTAGTTGAAGCTACAAGACAATTAAGAGGAGAAAAAATTTCGTAATAATGAAGATTTCAGAGTTGTATAAAAAGGATAGAAGAACACTATCCTTTGAAATATTTCCACCAAAGAGAGAGGAAAACCTAAAAAATATAGATGAAACACTTTCTGTTTTATGTGAACTAAAGCCAGATTTTATCAGTGTAACTTTTGGCGCTGGCGGTAGCGCAAATTCAAACAATACAATAGCTATAGCTAAGAAAATAAAGAACGATTATGGTATTGAACCTGTAGTACATCTAACCTGTCTTAGCTATGATAAGCATGAAATTGACGAATTTGCAAAGGTACTTGAATACGAGGGGATAGAAAATATTCTAGCCTTAAGAGGAGATAAAAACGAAAAGCTTGTTGCTAAGGAAGATTTCAAGCACTCAACAGACTTGATATCCTACCTTAAGCATAATCATGATTTCTGCTTCTTAGGTGCCTGCTATCCTGAACTTCATCCAGAATCCACTGGTATTGCCGGGGAGCTTAGTGGTATAAAATCTAAAGTGGATGCAGGCGCGGAAGTGTTGTTGTCTCAGCTATTTTTTGAAAATGACGCTTTTTATAAATACAATGAAAGATGTAAGAATGCAGATATTAATATCCCAATGATTCCAGGAATCATGCCAGTTATTAATGCAGCTCAGATTAAGAGAATGGTAAGCCTGTGCAATGCTTCATTTCCAGAGCGATTCCAGAAGATAATAAGCAAATATGAAAATAACAAAGAAGCATTGTTTGATGCAGGAATGTCTTATGCCTTAAGTCAGGTGATTGATTTATTGGTTAATGACATTAATGGAATTCATTTATATACCATGAATAATCCTCGTGTTGCCAGAAGAATTTCTGAGGGGATTAAAAATATAATCTAATAAAAAAATGCCCTCTTTATAAAACCTAGTATATAATCGCCCCATTTTTGCCAATATTCACAGTAGTTATACTAATTTCCTAAGTTGCTACAAGAAGTCAAGCCAAAATTCTAAAAAAAATCACACATAAAATCTCAGTTATTATAAAATAGAGTAAATGGCAGTGATTTGCCAAGTAATGCATTCTAAAGTGCAACCATGAGAGGAATATAAATGACTGAGTTTGATAAGTTCATTGCCGATGAAGTGGCAAAATATAAGGATAATTCTTTTCCTTTGAAGGCTAGCCTGTTAGAGCGAGCACTTGTGCGTAAGGTTAGCTGCAAAAAGCTTCATCCTAATCCAGATGACGAGTTCTGTAAGCCAGCTGTGGGTCCAAGCTATCGTATCATTAATGAATATGTGCAGAAGATGGTTGAGGACAAATATGATGGATTATTTTCTGGGGTAGAGGATAGAAATATAACAGTGGAAAAGATGTATCCTGATGGTTACATGATTCTTAATGGACATCACAGGTGGGCTGCATATATGAGGATTGGTGCGAAAAGGGTGCCAATTCATATTGTAAACCTTACCAATAGCCATGATATTTTCCAGATGTTAAATGATTCCAAGTACGATAAGCGTGTCACTATCAATTTGGATGAGGTAATGTTTAGACATGTTAAAGATGAGGATGTGGAAAAGGGACTAGGCTTCCCATTTAAGAAGGTGTACAAGGAGCATTTGCTTAAGGGATTGCCAGCTGTATGTAATCATCTTGCAAACGATGGGTATGACATTTGGGTATACACCACAGGCCTGTACTCAAGAGAATATATTCAGAAGCTGCTGAAGCTCTATCATATTGACACTAATTTTATAGTGACAGGTGCTACCAGATTCGACACCACTGACTATAAGGAGAAAAAGCAGTTGGCAGAGCTGTTTGCTAAAAAGTACGATGTTACAATTCACATTTATGGTGAGGCACTTTTGTACGTAAAGCGCAGCGCCAAGAAATCACTCCAGTATGAACTCCACAAGGATTCATGGTCTGGGGATGCGATAGAAATCTTAGAAGAGATACACAAGAAAGAAATAGCTGCAATTTAGGTAAACAAAAATTTACATACACTTAACATACAATTAACATACACTTAACATTCAACGTATAGACTTTTATTAACTTTTGATATTAGAGTAAAGCTGTCTTTTGAATTCAAGAGAGTTTTGTGAAAATATCGATGAATGTTAGATTTTGGTATTTAGAGCCTTCGTCGATAAGACGAGGGCTTTTTTTAGTAGGAGGGAAAATGGGACTAAATAACATTATCGTAGTAATAGGAGGCTTGGCTTTCTTCCTTTTTGGAATGAGTGTGCTATCCGCTTCCCTAAAGAAAGTGGCTGGTAAACGCCTTGAAGTGATACTTGAAAAAATGACAGACCATCCATTAAAGGGATTGATGCTTGGTGCAGTGATAACCATAGCCATGCAATCATCATCAGCATTAACTGTCATGCTTGTAGGCCTTGTAAATTCAGGCATTATGAATATCGCCCAGACAGTTGGTGTAATAATGGGATCTAATATCGGAACAACTCTTACTGCCTGGATTCTTAGCTTAAGTGGATTAAAGACCGATAATATTTTACTTTCAATGTTAAAGCCTGCCAACTTTTCGCCTGTAATGGCACTTATTGGTGTATGCCCTATAATGGCAGCCAAGGAGCAGAAGAAAAAGGACTTAGGTCAGGTGCTTGTAGGCTTTGCAATATTAATGCATGGAATGGAAATGATGTCAGATGCCCTGGCCCCACTTTCAGAGGTACCAGAGTTTGTTGATGCTTTGACAGCCTTTAGGAATCCATTCTTTGGAGTTTTAATTGGAACATTATTTACAGCAGTTATTCAATCATCTGCCGCATCAGTAGGTGTGCTTCAGGCACTAAGCTTAACAGGCCACATTACTTATGGTGTTGCTATTCCAATTATTATGGGACAGAATATCGGTACCTGCGTTACAGCCCTTTTATCAACAATTGGCGTAAGCAAAAATGCCAAGAGAGTATCTGTTATCCACATCAGTTTTAACCTGATTGGTACCGCAGTAGGTCTTATTCTTTATATTGTTCTTGATTGGGGTATGGGACTTGCTATATTTGACGATGTAATTAAGCCTTTTGAAATAGCAGCATTTCATTCTATATTCAATGTGGTTACAACATGCTTGCTGCTGCCATTTTCTAAGCAGCTTGTTAATATTGCAGAAAGCGTTATCAAGGATGATGGAAATCAGGAAGTATTTTTGGACAAGAGACTTCTTCTTACACCTGCCATTGCAGTTAAGGAATGTAAGAAAAAATCAGCCCTTATCCTACAGGATGCAGCAAATGGTTACATGGAATCTATGTCATTAATCGGTGATTATGATAGTAAGAGCAAGGATAACATCAAGAAATTAGAGGAAAGAGTAGATGAGATGGTGGAATCCTGCAACAATTTCCTTATCCAGTTATCCTCAAAGGATGTATCAGACAGTGATAGTGAGATAATAGCCACCACACTTCACACAATAGGGGATATGGAAAGAATCAGTGATTATTCCCTTAATCTCTCTACAGTCGCCAAGAAAATGGAACAGGCAGATTACGACAAAAAGGAACTGAAAAAGAATCTAAAGGATACTAATAAAAAGCTTGAAAGCCTGTTTGAAAAAATCATGATTGCCTACGAAAATGATGATGTATCAAAGGCAAATGAGGTGAGAGAGCAATCAGAAGAGCTGGTTGACCAGATTAAGAAGGCTAAAAAATCTGATTTGAAGAAGCTTAGAAAGGGCAAATTGGACGCTGAAATAAGTGTATATCTTTCCGATTATCGAAGCATTTCACGACGTGTGGTTGAGCATATACAAAACATAGCGGAAGCAATTGCAATATAAAATTAAGAGCCTGGACTTGATAGTTCAGGCTCTTGTTTTGTCTGGTTATTTAAAAGAAGTGGATTCTCTATACATAATATCTGTTTCGATATAGGTCTTTTTATAAGGCATCACTGGGTTTGATATGCGGGCCAGTAGTAACTCAGCAGCTGTGTAACCCATAGAGCTTGAGTGAATTTTGATGGTGGTAAGACTTGGCTCAATCAGGTTGGCTTCTGGTGCATCATCGAATCCGCATATACGAATATCACCTGGTACAGATTTGCCTAAAAGGCGAAGTGCCTTAATCATAGACATAGCTAAAAAGTCGTTGGCGCAGAAGAACAAATCTGGTAGCTCATTAAGTGATGCAATCTGTTCACTTAGCCAGCTGGTATCTGAATAAGGATTGCTATCATCTGCCAGGATGCAGCTGTCTAAATCAAGGCTTATTCCCTTATCCGCAAGGACAGACACATAGGCCTGCCATCTTTCGTAGAAGGATTGGCAGTGGAATCTGTCGCCGACAAAGCCAATCTTTTTACATCCATTATTTATCATGGCTTCAAGCATGTGATATACGCTTGAAAGATTTTCCATATATAAAACATCTGCATTAAGGCTGCAGCGCTGACTCAAAGGTGTATCCACAAATAAAAGTGGAATGTTTTGCTTGCACAAAAACTCACAATATTCTTTTGAAAAAAGCTCCATGCAAATTATTCCAGCGATATTATCTACATTGATATTAGTTGGAAAGCAAAGATTATTAATTTCATAATCACGGATGATGTTGATGGAAAGCTTGTAGCCAATAGCATCGATTTTGTGCTGGAAGGCATCTAAAATCTTGTTTCCAGAGTGAGAGCTGCCAGGAAACGCCTGAGTGAAGAGGGCTATTTCTGTCTTGCC
>JAGBJE010000309.1 GCA_017934625.1 Pseudobutyrivibrio sp.
CTGCATTGTCTTATTGGCTTCATCCATGGTAAGCATTGATAAATCCTTTAGGGGAATATCATATTCCTTATCTTCCACAATATACTGAAGGATTTCACCATTCTTATCTGGCTTTGTAAATTGCACTCGCATACAGCCGTAGCGTTTGATTTCAATCTCTATACACTTCTTAAGAAGGTCAAAATCCAAATCAGCCTTAAGTGATGCCACGATGCTTAGGCCGGAAACCTGCTGTGTGCCATATCTGTTAATCCAATTGTTATGCATTTTTTGTGCTGGTGTAAGTTTGTATTTTTTCATAACAAAATCTCCATTATTTTTTGTTACCATGAAAACTACCACATTAGAAAATTCAAAGCTAGAGTCTGAATCTTTTAATGAACAAATGTAAAGAAAGTGTCCATAACATATCGGACAGTTAAAGACAAAGTGTTTGATAGTAGAAGATTAAACCTATGTGACACTAGTGTGATAAACCCAATGATATATTAAAAAAAGAAAGAGGAAAGTGAAAAGGGGTTGAGAACATGAAAAATCATATTAGGATTGCTAGTACACTGCTTGCTATCACAATGGCAAGCCAGATTTTTACACCGATTGGTGCACGTGCAGAAGAACTAAATCAGGTGGAAAACAATAACAGCCAGGCTTCAGCTGTAGTTATTAACGAGGTGAGCTCTATCAACATAGTAGGTATTGATGAGCCTAAGCCTGGAGAAGTCCTTCCTATGAGCGCAAGAGCTATTGCTGACAATGGCGCCACATGGAAGATACCAGTAGTTTGGGTAGATGCAGACGGTAATATTTGCAAGATTGCTTCAAACAATATTAAAGCATACCCTGTATTTGCATTATATATTCCAAAGGAATACAAGCTTAAGGTAAATACAAAGGGTGGAATAAAAGTAAATCTTCCTGAGTATATAAAGAATCTGTTTGGTGGAGAAGAGCTTTTATTTATAGATGACCCGGCTACAGGAATTAATTTTATCACTGGAATAAATGGAGCTGGAAAAAATCTTACTGCTGAGCGTGTTGCAAATGTAGATTCTTTTATTAGACAGACAGCTCAGGCAGCAAGAAACGAAGAGCTTAATGCCCAGTCTGATGCACAGACTCAAACACAGGTGCAGCCATCAGAATCTAAAAAAGATACGTCAGATAATAATCAGCCTAAAGAAGAACCAGGCGTTGACTTAGTGGCTATGCATTGTGATAAAAAGGCTGTTGAAACTATGGGCTACGACAAGCTTGCAGCTCTTACTGAGCTTGTAAGATATACTGTTCAGCCACAGGCGGTTAATCTGTTGGTTGAGAGCTTTCCAGCATTTACTCAGGCTGTGGCAGATAATGCTTTAGGAAAAGAGACAGGACTTTATATTTACTACAATGATGCTTTAATGCTAACATATAACGAAAATACTCAGGCGTTTTCTGACATAAAATATGAAAATATGAAAGATGCGCTAGCTTATGTAAGTGCAGTTCATTATCCGGATAGTTATGAGACAGTGATTGATGAAAAAACTGGTAAAGAAATAGAAAAGGCCATTTATAAGGGCAATATAAAATATGTTGTGGCTGTAAATGCATGTTCGGTTGAGGACTCTTTTTATCAGGATGATGATGGTCTGTGGAAGCTAAAGACTGATAAGAGTATAGAATTAGGCAGCACAATTGTGCATGAGATGATGCATGGATTTATGTTTGATTATACTAGACCAGGAATGACCGGCTACGTATATTACGAGAAAGAAAGGGAAGTAGATAGCTATTACACAAATGAAGTAAGTTATCCAAATTGGTTTAACGAAGGAATTGCAACTTGTGTAGAAAATGCATATCAGTATTGGGGTGCAACTTTTAAGGAATATTATGGATATTATGCAGGGGATGAGAATGGAAATACAAAAGGCTATTCTATAGATAATCTGGTAGAAAACTACAAAGATAGTAAATATAAAATGCAACTTAAATATTGTAAAGATGAAAAAGATAACACTCTTAGTGCATATTGTTCAGGTTATCTTGCTTGTTTGTATCTTGCAGAGCTTGTTACCGAAAACCCAGAATATCGCGCTAAATATGGCATTGAGGGCCACGCAAGGTATGATGTGACCGGAGAAGATGGAAAAAGCTACTATGTTATGAATAACGAAATATATAAAACCGGTCTAGATATTATCCTTAGAGAAATGCATGGATATTTAGATGAAGAGGATGAGACTCAATGGATTTGTAGTAATTTAAGCCAGATTATTACAAAGGTTTCTCCAAAAGATGAAAACGGGGAAAGCATATATAAATCCGCTGATGACTTTACAGACAAATTCATTACAGAGGATAAAAAGTCTCAAGAGTTCTGTGTTGCTACGTTAGATTATTTAGAGCATTTTTCTGATGAAAATGGTACTGTTAGTGGTTCAGTGTTACGCCCATTTGATTCAACAGACGGTGCTTTATTACAGGGTGAATCAGTAGAAGGAAAAGCATACGTAATAAGAGATAATACATCAGGGGCACCAGTAGATTATGTTACCTCAACAGTAGATCCATATATGGCACATCTTCCTTGTGGAAAAGATGCACCTGTTAAGAAAGAGGATACTGAATCAGACCAGGAACAGGAAGAAGTTACTGGAGTAGGCCTAGAACAGGAAGAATCTACAGAACCAGAACAAGAGCAGGAAGAAACTATAACACAAACAGAAACACCAGAGGAAGAAATGGAGGAAGACCCGGCCGCATAAAACAATTACCGCTACCATGGATGAATTGTCCAGGTAGCGGTTTTTTGTGCAAAAAACTATGACTTCTTGTGGGCTACTTAAGGAAAAAGCCCACAAGAACTTGGCTTCGCCAAGCAATATTTTCTTTCAGAAAATATTGGTCTATGTCCGGTTCTTGTTTTTCTGATGAAAAACAAAAACCTATATTGATATTTGCGGGTAAAAAGATATACTTGTGTACAGGTTAGTAACGGAGGATAAGAACATGAAAGCATATTTTGCAGGTGGATGTTTTTGGTGTGTGACACCAATTTACAAGATATACGGAGTGGACAAGGTAGTATGCGGCTACTCAGGTGGTGACGAGGTAGATCCTACTTATGAGCAAGTGAAAAGCCAGACCACAGGTCACAGGGAGACAATTGAGCTAGAGTACGATGAAAGCAATGTAACCTACGACAAGCTTTTAGATATATATCTTGCCAACGTAGATCCATTTGATAAGGATGGTCAGTTTATTGATAAGGGATTTTCTTATACGCTTGCTATTTATTATCAGAATGAGCAAGAACTTGCTCTTGCAAAAAGCAAGATTGAGGAACTGGAGAAAGCCTCAGGAAAGAAGGCATACATAGCCTTAGAGCCATTCAAATCCTTCTACGAAGCGGAAGAAGAGCATCAGGATTACTACCTGAAGAACCCGGAAGCCTTCGAGAAGGAAATGGTGGAATCAGGGAGAAGAAAGTAATGGAATACAGAGCATGTATCAATGGGTACGATATAAAGGCTCATTACAGTGAGAAAAATATTGAAGAAATCTTTATTCCGCTGCTTCAGAGATTAACGAAAATGCAGCAGGAAAAGGGCCGAAGAATCTTAGTGATGTTAGCAGCACCTCCCGGAGCAGGTAAAAGCACATTGCTTGATTTCCTAGAGCATCTATCAAAGACTACAGATGGTATTAAAGCTATACAGACAATTGGTATGGATGGCTTTCATCATTATCAGGATTATCTGCTTAGCCATGAGACGGTTAGAGATGGCAAAACTATTAAGCTGGTAGAAATAAAGGGAGCACCAATCACATTTGATTTAGAGGCTTTGGAAGAAAGAATAGGGTTAGTGGCTAGTGGCGCCAACTGTGGTTGGCCTACATACGATAGAAATCTGCATAATCCTGTGGAGAACGCTATTCAGGTTACAGCAGATATTGTGCTGCTTGAGGGCAACTATTTGCTTTTGGATGAAGATGGATGGCGTGGCTTATCAGATTATGCCGACTACACCATCTTTATTTCAGCAGATGAAGATATGCTGCGCAGTAGGCTTGTGGAGAGAAAGGCGAAAAACACTCCTATAGAACAGGCCAAAGATTTTGTAGAAAAATCAGATATGAGAAATGCCTTGGAAGTGTTACATGGTTCGAAGAAGGCCGATTTAAATCTACGGGTTAATAGTGACGGCGAATACGAAGTGGAATCTAGCTAACGTGAATGCACTTGTATTTTAGGGGACTACGTCTATAAACATAAATTGCCTATGGCTAGACGTACTGCGCTTATTAGTGTCCTTAAAATTAGCGACATTAAATTATAATGTGTGTATTAATTGGTTCAGAAAAAGAAGATTTAATTGATTTGAAGTGGCGAATGAAGGAAGATTTAGACAGAATCTACGTCTGAATACTTGGATTTTTATAGAAGGGACGTAGGCCCTCAAAAGATATGCCACACTTGGTACTGTAAACATGATTTTAGGCCCTAAAAAATTGAAATAGAGTAACAATAACACTACATAAAGCAATATGTTCATATTGCGCGATTCCCAATATTGACAATTTAATATAAAAGAAAGGTATTGACAACGTATATAATAGGTGCTATGGTTAATTACACAAGTAATTAACCACTCAACCAAAGGAGGTGAGCTCGTGTTAGACAACTTAGGGGAAGATAAATCTATATATTTGCAGATTAGCGAAATGATAGAGGACGAAATATTAAGGGATATCTTAAGAGAGGAAGAGCAGGTGCCTAGCACCACGGAACTGTCAAAGTTTTATAAGATTAATCCGGCCACAGCGGCAAAGGGAATTAATCTACTGGTGGATAAGGACATATTATACAAGAAGAGAGGTATCGGTATGTTTGTGCAGGCAGGTGCAAAGGAAAAGATTATGGAAGCAAGAAAGAAGAGCTTCAAGGAGACTTATCTAAAAAAGCTTATTACCGAGGCTAAGCTTATCGGTATTACAAAGAATGATTTAAAGCGATTGATAGATGAGATAACAGATTAAGCATCCCTATGGGAGATTAGGAGGATATATGAGTACATTATCTGGAAAAAATATTGTAAAGAAATATGGTAAAGATACAGTTCTAAAGAATGTAGACGTGGAAATTGAGGCTGGAAAGATTTACGGACTGATTGGAAGAAATGGTGCAGGTAAGACAACACTTCTTTCTATCCTTACAGCTCAAAATCCTGCCACAGAGGGGACTGTTACATTAGATGGCAAGCCAGTTTGGGAGAACGAGGAAGCACTGTCACATATTTGCTACTCAAGAGAGATTTCTCAGGTGACTATGTTTGGCCCTAATACACTTAAGGTAAAGGATTACCTTGGAACAGCTAAGGCATTCTATGCAAACTGGGATGAGGAATATGCTAAGGAGCTTATCAAGCTATTTAATATTAATCCTAAGAAGCGTATCAACAAGCTTTCAAAGGGTATGCTTTCAGCAGTGACAATCATCGTTGCCATGGCAAGCAAGGCAGACATCACCATATTAGATGAGCCAGTTGCAGGCCTTGATGTGGTTGCCAGGGAGCAGTTCTACAAGCTTGTTATTGATGAGTATGCTGCCACAGGCAGAACCTTCGTAATCAGTACACACATCATCGAAGAGGCAGCATCATTATTTGAAAAGGTTATCATCATTGATGATGGTCAGATTATGATTGAGGAAAACACTGAGGAGCTTCTTGCAAGAGCATATCGCGTCAGTGGAGAAGAAACTAGCGTTGATGCAGCAGTTAGAGATTTCAAGACATATCATCCTGAATCTATTGGAAGAAACAAGGTGGTAACAGTACTTGCAGATGAGCCAGTAGATGGCTTTGCTGGTGATGTGCAGGTTGAGCCAGTGCCACTTCAGAATCTTTTCTATGCCATGTGTGTAGATGGCAGGAAGGAGGCTTAGCATGAGTAGTCTTGCGAAACGTTCAGCAAAATATTACTTCAAGGAAGGGCTTAAAGTATTAGCCTTAGTTCTTGGAATTGAGTGCTGTCTTGTAATTGAGTGGTTTGTCCTTGGGGCAAATGAGAAAAATCCCATGGATTACCTGTTTCAAATGATTATGAGTGTAGGTTGCATTATCGTGGTTATGATTAATATGATGCATTCCTTCTATGGCCCTAATTGGTACGATAGTTTGGCTATGTCGATGGGAGCTAGGAGAAAGGATATTTTCATAGGAGAATTAATCAAACAGGCTACTTTTGTAGGAAGTTATATGGTGGTATATATAATCCTAATAGCTATTTTTAATAAATATGAGTATTTATTATTAATGATACTCTCAAATATAGTTAGCTTTGCCCTGGGGCCTGTGGGACTGGTTATTGGTCATAAGGTTCATAACCATGGAAAGATAATTGTATTTATCATTGCGATGATTGCTGGTTGCGGTGGTGGATTTATTGGATTCTTTTCAGCCACGGGCGTATCAATTGGGATTGAATCAATCGGTGCTTATGTGATTATTGCTGTACTTATAATTGCAGTCATAATCTTTGCCCTTTTCGAGTTTTGGGCATACAAGCTGAACCAAAAGAGCATGGTTAGATAGGGGGATGTCATGGGTAGAAATAATATAAAAGCTATTTGGCAGCTTAAAAAGAATGGAGAAATCTGGAATCTATTCATAATAGTCCTTGCGATTGTAATAGGAATAACACTTCAATTGATTTTTAAAAAAGTAGGCATTGAGGATGAGGCGAGCTTTGGGGATATACTGGTTGCGGGGATAGCATACGGCTATATGATAATTAATTTGTTTATAAAAGTTTTCGTGTTGGCAGATGAAGTTCCTAGAGGTCTGAGCTTTGGAATGACACGAAAAGTATTGTTTTTGTATAGCAGGTTAGCGGATCTTGCGGAGATATTATTTATTGCAGTAATCGCAATGCTAATACCAACGTCGCTTACTCCAAATACAATTTTAAAAATTGCAATTGCAGTATATTGCCTATTCAATTGGATTGAAGCTACAGCAGGCAATGGAATGCTTAAGTTCGGTAAAGTAGTGTACTGGATTTATTATATTTTATTTTTAGTAATAATGATTGGCGGACCACGCTTTATCGAATCGGTATCTGGTGTAGCAGATGGCACAGCATTAATAGCAGATATGTTTATCAATCCATTCTACAATCAACTGTATGTATGGCTTGGCATACTTGCCTTTTCCGCAGCAGGCCTATTTGTAAACTGGCTTACATTTAGAAAGATACCAGTTAATTTTAGTCTTTAATTTTACAGGAACCAGGGAGATGTATCCCTGGTTTCTTTTATTCTAGGAATTGGTTATAATAAACATATCTATATAATTTAGGAGGATACTATGGCAAACATTTTATGGCATGATAGAAAAAGATATTTTGGTCTTCCAATCAGCTTTACTAAATATAGCATGAGCGAGGATAGACTTTTTGTAGAAACAGGCTTGCTTAATCTTTCTCAGGATGAGGTTAGGCTTTATAGAATCTTAGATTTACAGCTTAAAAGAAGCCTTGGTCAGAGAATCTTCGGAGTGGGCTCAATTATCGTAAGCTCCTCTGACAAGAGCCTTGGAACATTCGAGATTAAGAATATTAAGAATTCTGCTAATGTTAAGGAAATGCTTTCTGTTCAGGTTGAGCAGCAGCGTGAGGCTAAGAGAGTATATACAAGAGAAAACATGGTGGATGACGTAGATGATGTTCATGAAGGAGAATTTTAATCCATGAGTAAACAGGCAAAAAACGGACGGGTGGAGTTTTTACGTTTTATTTTTGCATTGGGGATTTTATTCTTTCATATCCACAAGCGCTTCGCGGTAAATGGAAATATTAGCATAGGTATAAAGGGGATTTACTTCTTTAATCATGGTTATATCGGTGTAGAGTTTTTCTTCCTGGTATCAGGCTATCTGCTTGCTGCCAGTGCTTTTGCTAAAAGTGCAAAACGCTCAGAATATATAGGCACCGAGACAGCTGGCATGATGTGGAAAAAGATTAAGAATATTTTCCCATATCATCTGTTTGCAATTATACTTACTGTCATTGTGAATGGATATTTTCTCCACGATACAGCAAAGGCCAGAATAGCATATGCTATTGATTCCTGGGCATCACTTTTCTTTGTTCAGATTTTTGGATTTGATAGCTCATGGGTAAATAAGCTTACATGGTATTTGGATGTATGGCTTGTAGTTACATTTATTTTCTGGTATTTCTTAAGAAAGCATTATGATGTTTTTGTAAAGATAGTATGTCCACTGATAGCACTTTTTGTTCTAGGATATATGTCTCACGAATATCATAGCCTGGCTGGTATTGATGGCTGGACAGGTCATTTCTACAAATGCTTCCTTAGAGGACTTGGGGAAATGGCACTGGGCTGTAGCGCATACAGCATTACAAGACAGCTGAATAAGATTAATTTCACTGTTGCTGGCAAGAGAATCCTCGCTTTTGTAGAACTTGCATGTTATCTGCTTGTTTTCAGATATGCAGTCACTGGAGTTGATCCAAAGTACAGCTTCGTAACATTGTTTATCATGTGCGTTGGATTGATTCTTACATTTTCAGATGTTAATCCTTGTCATCGTGTTTTCGATAAGCCAGTATTTGGCTGGTGCGGCAAGATGAGCTTGCTGATTTACCTAAATCAGTTTTATAGCATCAGATTAATCCAGTCGCTACTTCCAGCCGCAAGCTTCCCTATAAAGGTAGTGCTTTGCACTGTTACCACCTTCATAGGAGCATTGATTTGCGACAAGACAGTTGCATTTTTTATTAAAACAAAACCTTTTACCAAGCTGATGATTAAAGGAGAGGGAGAGTAATTTGGTTTTCAGCTCACTATTATTTTGTACAATATTCCTTCCTATCTGCCTGCTGGCTTACTATGGCCTGCCTAGGCTGATAGGTGGCGGATATAACAAAAGGATACTAATATCTAACTACATATTGCTCGGCTTTTCCTTGCTGTTTTATGCATTTGGAGGGGCCAAGTATCTAATCCTGATTTTCATTGTGATTCTTATCAATTGGGGAGCGGGATTTTTGTGCACTAAGAATCGTCATGATGACACCGTGAGAAAGCTGGGATTGATTTTTGCAATTCTATCAGACTTAGGGCTTCTATTCTTTTTCAAATATTTCAATCTGTTTATAGCTACAATTGAAAATATCTTCTTTGGTGGGGATTTAGGCTTTTCCCAGAGGATGCAGGGAATATTTACAGGAAATGGTACTGGTGCGCTAGGGCTTTCCCAAATAGTTCTTCCTGTTGGTATTTCGTTTTTTACCTTCCAGGCTCTTTCTTATGTAATCGATATTTATAATGATGAGGTTGAGCTTCAGTCAAATCTTCTGTATTTTGCTCTTTACATAGCTTGCTTCCCACAGCTTATTGCAGGTCCAATTGTTCATTACAAGGATATTGCAACACAGCTTACAGACAGATCATCAGGAAGCTACGAGTTTGCAGAGGGCATCAAGCGATTCTGCTTTGGTCTTGGCAAAAAAGTAATTATCGCAAATACGTTAGCACAGGTTGCAGATAAAATTTGGGCAGGTGATATAGCAGGGCTGGATGCTACTGTGGCTTGGCTTGGAAGCATCTGTTATACCTTCCAGATTTATTATGATTTTAGCGGATATTCAGACATGGCAATCGGCCTTGGTAAGATGTTTGGATTTGATTTCAAGGAAAACTTTGACCATCCTTATAGGGCAGAGTCAATACAGGATTTTTGGCGAAGATGGCACATCTCCTTATCTACATGGTTTAGAGATTACGTGTACATTCCACTTGGAGGAAGCAGATGCAGTCTTAAGAAGACCTGCGCAAACATCTTCATCGTATTTCTGCTAACAGGAATCTGGCATGGAGCCAACTGGACATTCCTTGTGTGGGGCCTTGTGTACGGATTACTGCTTATATTTGAAAGAGTATGGTTTGGTAAGATATTAAAGAAAAATCCAATAAAGTTTTTCAATCGCATGCTTACATTCTTAGTTGTAAACTTCCTGTGGGTAGTGTTTAGAGCAGACAACATTATGGACGCAGGCCTATTCATATCCAGGATGTTTACAGGTGGAATACGAGTGCTCAATCTTCTCACATATCTATCTGGAATGAGCATAATTACCCTAATATGTGGAGCGCTGTTTGGAGGCTTCATACAGTCTCACATGAGTGTGAAGGCAGTTAAGGGAAATATGATAGTGTGCCTTGCGATACTTTTGCTTAGCTTGTTGTTCCTTGTAAATGGTACATACAATCCATTTATTTACTATCAATTCTAGGAAATCAGGTGAAGTGATATGAATATAACCAGATTAAAAAACAGAATTTTTATATTGATATTTATGGCAATCCTGATATTTCCGTGGATAGCTGGTGGTACGGTGCGCATATTTAACAAGGATGCATACGAAAAGCTATCAGTGGTGGAAACAGAAAAGCGTAAAATGGCTCAGATAGAGTGGAGCAATTTGCTAAACACCGGCGAAAGCATATCTAATTTTGTGGATGACAGGATTCCATTCAGATACACCTTCATCGCTTGGTACAACAAGCTGAACGGTGCCATTGAAGCTAAATATCAGTTGATAGAAACGGCAATAGGTTCAAAGCTTTATAAGCCTGTAGAAGAGCCTGCTGTAACAGAAGAGGTGGCTGATGTAGGGCCAGAGGAAGTGGTAGAGGAGCCTGTGGAAGAGGTTTCTCCTTACGAGCAGTTCTTCCCACTTAATGTTAATAATGATGTAATTATCGGTAGAGATGGCTGGCTGTTTTTGTATGGTGAAAATGAATTTGAATGCTATCAGGGCACTAACATTCTTTCAGAAGAAGAGAAGCAGGCTTATGTAAATAAATTAAATGAGCTAAAGAGTATATGCGATGCCCAGGGCAAGGAGCTATATGTAATCATTCCGCCAAACAAATCCTCTGTCTATTACAAATACATGCCGACAGTGGATATTGTTAGTTCGTGGAGAAGGATTCAGCAGCTGTATGAATACGTAAATACGAATTGTGCTGTCCCATTTATTTATCCTTTGGGTGAGGAGCTGGTCGCAACAGGAAGATATCAGATATATTACAAATACGATAGCCACTGGAATCATTTAGGTGCATTGTTTGGTGTAAACACTCTCTATGATAAAATGGGTGTGCCTTACGAAGACCCAAGCGTATACATAACAGGACCTCAGCCAGCTGAGCGATACGATTTGTTTGAATATATGGGTGTACCTGAGTCAGATATAACCTATGATGATTTCGAGATGACGGTAGATTATAAACCTGAAATTACTGTAGAAGGTCTCAATATCCATTCTATGATTAACAGGACCACATCTAATGGAGCAATTGACAAGAAGCTATGCTTACTTGGAGATAGCTACAGAGAGGGAATGATGCCTTATCTTGCCAAGGATTTTACTAAGGCAAGCTTCATACATAGAGATTATATGAGCGAGGCAAAGGCTGATATAAAGAATGCAGATGTAATCGTGATAGAGGCGGTGGAACGCTTTGATTATGAAGCCTTTAGCTGCGCCCAAAGAGTAATTAATATTCTCACAGAATAATATTTTATAGATAAAGGAGCATACAAATTGAGAAAGCAAATAGTAATATTTCTTTGGATTTCACTAGTAGTGTTAATAATAGCTTTTGGACTTTTAGTGGTATATCAAAACAAGCAGGAGGCCGCAAGGCTTGCAGAAGAGGCAAGGATAGAGGCCGAGCAGGAGCGCCTTGAAGCAGAAAAGGAAAAAGCCGAGGAAGAGGCCAAAGAGCTGGCCGAGGAAGGAAAGGCTGAGGAATACACCTTTACCGATATGGAAGCCACATATTATGCCTTATCCAAAGCGACAGTTAGGGAAAATCCATACGATTCAGCTGAGATAATAGGCACACTGACTACCGACCAAAGGGTGTCAGTGGTAGCTCAGTGTAACGAAACTGATTATTACAAGATAAAGATAAATGGAGACTATGGCTACATTTCTCCACAGGATATATCGGAAGAATATATTGATATTCCGTTACCTGCCATTGGTGCTGTTCCATCAGCCACAAAGGATATCCTGTTCATAGGCAATTCAATAACTCTATATCCTCCAACAGCGGATTGGTGGGGAGCCTATTGGGGCTGTGGTGCCACAACAGCAGAGAACGATTATGTACATCAGACAGTAGCGGCAAAGGGGTACAACACATTTGATTACATGTCACTTCGTTCATGGGAATTCTCAAGCACCAGAAACTACGAATTAGATGATTTGGATAAATACATTACCAAGTATCAGTATGGAACTATCGTCATTGAATTAGGAGAGAATGTCAAAGGACATGAGGACCATTTCAAAGAAGATTTGACTGATATGATTAAATACATTAAGGCATACAATCCAAATGCGAGAATTGTAATGCTTGATAATTTTTGGAAATATGATAGCATAATCAAAACAAAAAAAGCTGTAGCATCTGAGATGGGCTGTACATATGTAAGCCTTGCGGATATCCAGGGTGTATCTGAGTATCAGCTGCATGCTGGTGATCAGTACACGGCTGCTGATGGTACCGTATATACGATAGGTTCATTTTTGGCAGGACATCCAAACGATGCAGGCTTTGCAGCAATAGCACAGCGCTTAATAGCAGCGCTATAGATATTAACAACGTCGATGGCGAGAAAGAAGGATTAAAGATGAGAGAGTTTAATGTAGAAAAACAGACAAAGCAGTTGATTGAATACACAAGGGAATGGTTCAACAAATTCGGAACAGATTCAAGAGCTGTCATTGGAATATCAGGTGGTAAGGATTCGTCTGTTACAGCAGCAGTGCTAAAGGAAGCAATTGGAACTGAGCGTATCAGAGCAATCATTATGCCAAATGGTGAGATGAGCGACTTGGATGATGCAAAGCTTTTAGTAGAGCACCTAGGCCTTACATCAGAAATCATACCTATCACAGACTATTATAATGCAGCTATTGCTACCTTTGAAAAGGCAAACACTTTTGATGTTACTAAGGATTTAAAGATTAACCTGGCTCCACGTCTTCGCATGTCTACACTATATGCTGTAGCTCAGGGACAGGGAGTAACATCTTTTGTGGTAAATACCTGCAACGCTTCCGAGGATTATGTAGGTTATTCTACCAAGTATGGCGATGCAGCAGGTGATGTATCTCTTCTTCAGGATTTCACAGTAACAGAAGTGCTTCAGATTGGCGAATACCTAGGCCTTCCAGAAAAGCTTGTTCATAAGACTCCATCTGATGGTCTATCTGGAATGTCTGATGAGGACAAGCTAGGCTTCAAATATGCCCAGCTTGATAAATACATCTCCGGCAACAAGGAAGGCATCCCAGCCGATATCATCTCATCTATCGAGCGCAAGCACGTGGCTAACCTCCACAAGCTGGAACTTATGCCAGCTTACAAGCGCAGCTAGGCTAGCGGCCGAAGACCTCAACAGTAAGGTTGAGCTTGCCCTTTTTGGAAAGGCCGCCTTCGGCTAGTAGGTTGAACTTGCCGAAGCCACGGACAGATACGGTGTCGCCAGAGGCAAGGAGCTTGTCGTTGTTTTCTACTATGTGCCCATTGACAGATACCTTCTTTTCAGTGAAGTAAGGAATAGTGTCTTTGCGGCTCAGGTTGTATACTTTTGCAATAACAGCATCGGCTCTAGGGGAAGCCACCTGTATGATGGTTTCCTTTAGGGCTGATTTTTTATATGATTCTGGTAGCTCGCTGAAGCTACATTTTACAGAATTGCGGCCTACTGATACAAAATTTTCTATCAGATAGTCGGCCGTAGTTTCATCCACATAGATGTAGGCATCCATGCCATCTACGAATATATCTCCGAATTTCTTTCTATCTATGCCAAGGCTCATCAGACTGCCGAGATAATCACGGTGGGTATATTCCTTGGCAAATTTTTTAGCTAGTGGCTCCACCTTGATGCACTTGATAGGAAATTCCACTTCGTAGCCAAAATCAGCTTCACTTCCAAAGCGAACCATCTGTCGTTCACAGTTTTCATACCCGCCAAACAAATCATACCTGATAGGAGCAAAAGCCTTGTCCCTGACCGCCTGGTATAGAACCTCCTGCTGGCTAAGGCTGAGAAAATCGCTAAAAGTATATATATTGTTTTGATAAGCTCGGTTAGAAAGCTCTATTAATCGTTTGTATAAAAGCTGTTCATCATCTGTCATAATACGTCCATCCTTTGATAAATCTGTATCAATTATACTGAAAATGTATTAAAATAACACCTAGTTAATAGTAGAAAGATAGGAAATAATATGAATAAGATTAATACTGATGGAATCATTTTTGACATGGATGGCACTATCTGGGACAACACTCCGGTGTTTGCACCTAGCTGGGAGAGAGCCTGCAAGGATATGGGGTATGATGTAAAATTTACTACTGATACTCTGAAGGGGCTCTTTGGCAAGACCATGACAGATATTGCTGATGCCTGCATACCTGATGATAATGCAGATAGAAGATATGAAACCTTGCGATTATGTGAAGAATATGAAATGAAGGATTTGGAGGAAAGCACCGCTGACACCACATATCCAGGATTGGCTGATACACTTAAGAAGCTTAGTAAGCGTACCAGGCTTTACATCGTAAGCAATTGTCAGTCTGGTTACATCGAAACATTCCTTGACAGAAGCGGATTGGGTTATCTATTTACAGATTTTATCTGTTATGGAGACAATGGCCTTGGCAAAGCTGACAACATTAAGGGACTGGTAGCAAAGAACAATATAAAACATCCAGTTTACATCGGTGACATCAAAGGTGACAAGGATGCCTGCGATAAGGCCGGCGTAGATTTCATTTGGGCCGCCTATGGCTATGGCACATCGGTGGATGGCTATGTGGCGAAGGTTGATGATATAACAGAGCTTGATGATGTGATTGAATAAAGGAGAATACTATGGGATATAATGTAGAAAAATTGTTTGAAGATGCGGGGAAGCTTAGTAGGGTTAATAATAAAAAGGCATATCAGGGTAACATGGAGATGTTTAACGACAATCGTTATGCCTATTTAAAGGAACTTGTAGATGCAGAGGATGATAAACTAGAGGCGCAAGCAAAAAGCTTTTGTGAAGAAGTTACCTCCGCCTTCAAAAAGTTTGGAAAGGTTCGTGGAGGGGATTTAATGAACCTTAACTATTTTATGATTTTTTATGTATTTCCAGCTATTCAACAGAATGAGGAAAAGGAAAAATCAATTCGTATATGCGATATATTGCGAGATACATGGAATCAGCATTTTAAAAGTAATATCAGCTATGCGGATTATGATACATTATTAGAAGGCTTCCAGACAAAGATTTTTGGAGTGCCAGTAGGAAAGAACTAAGATGAAGAATATTTTAATGATTGCAACAGGCGGAACAATCGCCTCTAAACAAACAGAATCAGGGCTTACACCAGGCCTTACAGCGGAGGATATTTTATCCTACATTCCTGCTGTAGAAAAGGTGTGCAATGTGCATGCTATTCAGCTTATGAATATAGACAGCACAAACATGACACCGCAGCTTTGGGTGAAAATCGTAAAAGCGATACAGGACAATTACGACAAATATGATGGCTTTGTAGTGTGCCATGGTACTGATACATTGGCTTACACAGCGGCAGCTCTAAGCTATATGATACAGGATTCGAAAAAGCCAATAGTGGTAACAGGCTCACAAAAGCCTATTAGCAGGGATGTTACAGATGCCAAGACTAATCTTTTGGATTCTTTTATTTATGCGGCTGATGACAATTCTCAGAATGTCAGCATCGTTTTTGATGGCAAGGTAATCTGTGGAACCAGGGCGAAGAAGGAAAGAGCCAAAAGTTATAATGCATTTTCCAGCATCAACTTCCCTTATCTTGCAGTGATTCAGGATGGTGTGTTGCTTAGATATATTCCTGAAATACCAGTAGCAACGGATGTAAAGTTCTATTTTGATATGTCAGAAAGAGTTACTCTATTAAAGCTGTACCCTGGTATGAATCCATGTATTCTAAGCTTTCTTTTTGAGCATTATGACATTATCGTAATAGAAAGCTTTGGCGTAGGTGGTATGCCGGAGACACTTATGGAAGCCTTTTACAAGGAGATGGATAAGTGGGCAGGCCAGGACAAGCTGGCAGTTATGACCACACAGGTGGCCAACGAAGGTAGCAACATGACAGTGTACGAGGTGGGCCGTCAGATTAAACACGATTTCCACATGATAGAGGCTTACGACATGACACTTGAGGCTACCATTACAAAGCTTATGTGGATAGAAGGTATGGGCTACACAGGTGAGCAGTTAAGAAACACCTTCTACACAGAAATCAATAGAGATATGCTGTACAGAAAAAGCAAATAATATAGATTGGATGATATATGAAAACTGAAGCATTATATGACAGAGATGCCTTTGCTAAGGATTTTGTGGGCAAGGTTATATCCTGCGAAGAAGTAAAACTGAAAGATAAAACAGCATATAAGGTGGTGCTGAATCAGACAGCATTTTTCCCAGAGCAGGGAGGCCAAACCAGTGATATTGGCACACTAGACGAAGCTAAGGTAATGGATGTGCAGATAGAGGATGAGGTGATTTATCATTATTGCACATCAGGCTTCCTTATTGGGGAAGAGGTCCACGGAGTGATTGATTGGGAGCATCGTTTCAACAATATGCAGCAGCATACCGGAGAGCATATTTTCACAGGTATTGCTCATAATACATACGGAGCTGATAACGTGGGCTTTCATCTCAGTGATAACACGGTTACCCTGGATTTGAACATAGAGCTGTCCGATGAGCAGGTAGATTATATTGAAAAAAGAGCTAACGAGATCATTGCAGCAGATGTGGCAGTAAAGGCATATTATCCTAATCAGGAGCTACTTGGTGCTATCAATTATCGTAGTAAAAAGGAGATAGCTGGAGCAGTTAGATTGGTAGAGATAGAGGGCGTGGACCTTTGCGCCTGTTGTGCGCCTCATGTAAAAAGTACTGGTCAGGTAGGTATGTTAAAGGTGGTATCCTTCGGCAAATATAAGGGTGGCACCAGGGTATACATTCTATGTGGCCTGCGTGCCCTTGCAGATTACAATAGACGAATGAAGCTATTGGAGCAATCTTACCAGCTGCTTAATTGCAAGGATGATGAGTTGCCTGAGAAGATAGCAGGACTGATTGAAGATAACAAGCAATTGAAGTATCGTATTTCCGATATAAAATCTGGCATGCTTACCAACCAGATAGAGACAATATCCCCAGACCTTACAGATGTAACCATCTTCATGGAGGACTTAGACGCTAAGACTATGCGTGATGGGGTGAATACACTTGTAGAAAAGCATGAGGGGCTGTGTGCTATTTTCTCTGGAAATGATGAGGATGGTTACAACTTTGTAATCGGCAGCCGGACAAGAGATTGTGCTGCAATAGCTACAGGATTAAGAGAGCTGCTTGGTGCCAAAGGCGGTGGCAGCAAGCAGATGGCTCAGGGTAATGTAGCAGCCACTAGAAATCAGATAGAAAACACACTGTAATAAATTTGTAACATTTAAAGACTTTATGATATACTCTAATAGGTTTATAAATACTTGAATACGAAAAGGGGCGAATAATGGGAGAATTTTTAGATTTAATTGATGATGTTCACTACGGTTTGCGTAAGATGTTTAAAAAGAAAAAATCTACGTCAAATCAGCCTAGACAACAAGGAGCTAATGTGAAAAGATGGGCCATAGAGCTTGGAGTGGCTGTGGTTGTTGGTATTCTTACTGGTTGCATTACTTATGGACTTTTAAACAAAGAGGATAAGAGTCTTAAAGTAAGTGAAGAAAATGCCGTTGCTATAGAGGATAGCAAAACACCTGCTAGTGTTGATTCTAATGATGCTACCAGTGAGGAGCCAGAGGAGGATTTCTCTGATGTGGTAATCACAGTGGTCGATCCAAGTGGCTATGCGCCATCTATTGCT
The DNA here is from genome assembly GCA_017934625.1 of Pseudobutyrivibrio sp. Lineage (GTDB taxonomy): Bacteria > Bacillota > Clostridia > Lachnospirales > Lachnospiraceae > Pseudobutyrivibrio. Next base: position 18,032 of record JAGBJE010000309.1, read on the forward strand.
GATTGGTCTGCAGACCAGATTAATGCAGCAGTAAGCGAGAGACGCAGTTACTTAGATAATAATAAATACTGGCCAGCAGTTTCGGATTATTGGGAATCCAAGGGTGTGACTGATGTTGCGTGCTATTGTCAGTATCTGTTTGACACAGACAAGACTGTTTATTCTGCTTCTGATTTCAGCGGACTTTCGCCAGAGGTTATTCATATTGCTAAGAACGAAATTTATGCAAGACATGGATATTCATTCAAGGATAAGGACATCTATAATTACTTCATGGGGCAGATTTGGTATTCACCAAGCATCCTTCCAAAGGATTTTACAGAGGATATCTTTACAGAGACTGAGGTCAAGAATCTGGACATGTTAAATTCTATCGATAACATGTAAGTCCAAAGAGGTTAGAAAATGTTAGAAGTATTAGTAACAGGCTTCGATATAGTGCTTGCGCTTATTGCATCCTATGGAATATGGCGTTTTAGCGGTTCAGTTATTTTGAATGTAATTGCAGCAATTATTTTTGTAGCAGCTATATTTATGCATCATAAATCAGTGAAGTCTGATGGAACAGATTATCTTAAAGATATATTTGCGATTAAAGGTTCTGTAGATAGAATCTGTATGTACGATTATCTACGTGTACTGGCAGTGCTGATGGTTATTGGCATTCACGTGTTCAAGACAGATTTTTCAGATGGTTTAATCCAAAACGAAAGAATCTGTAGCATACAGCAATCTATAGAAATATGGTTTGAAAGCACCAACGTGATTTTTGTCATGCTCTCAGGGGCTTTCCTACTTAAATATAAGGAGGAATCCTTAAGCCAGTTTTTCAAGAGAAGATTTAGTAAAGTGTTAATACCAATGGTAGTATACTATCTTTTCTATGTTTGGATTACTCAGATAATAACTGATTTTTCGCTGGATTCACTACGATATGTTTTTTTGAACTTTATTACAGCAAACAATCCAAGCTTTCCACATTTTTGGTTTATGTATATGCTGCTTTCTGTGTATATTGCTATTCCGTTTTTACGATATATGCTTAAGGACATGCCATACAACAAGCTTACCTGGCTGGTGATTTTGATTATCGTATTTTCGATACTTCAGATTATTGTGCCAGCTATATGGGGCTTGAGGCTTGGAATATCTTTTGTATTTGTAGCATGGGTAGGAATAGCTATAATCGGCTATTGGATTACAAGAGAAGAGACTGAAGCCTACTATAAGCTAATCATTGTAGCTGGTCTGATAGCCTTTATAATATCCATATGGTTGGTTGCAACAAATGATAATGCAGGTCTGTTTACAGGCAATATGTCCCCTCTTATGGAGCTTATGGGAATGGGTACCTTTGCTGTTTTCCTACAATGGAAGAAGCTATTTACCAAAGAACCATGGATAATCAGAATAGTTAGCAAGTACAGCTATCAAATTATTCTTATACATTGGTGGACACTGATGTGGATAACAAGAGGCAAGCTACACATTCGTGCTGATAGCTTGGGTGGATTTGGCATGCTGGTATCAATTCTTGTGACAGCGTTGATATCTCTTGCTGCTGCTATTATAATAGACCACATGGTTACAGATGTTTTTTTGAAAAGGAAATAAAGGAGTCAAAATGGAACAATATAGTTTTACACCAAAGGGAGTTTGCGCTAGACATATTGATTTTGAAATTGAAGATGGCAAGCTTCACAATGTTAAATTCACTGGCGGTTGCGATGGCAACACTAAGGCAATCAGCAAGCTTTTAGAGGGAGCTGATGCAGCCCATACTGTAGAAATCCTAAAGGGAAATATCTGCGGATTCAAGGGCACCAGCTGCGCTGATCAGTTAGCCATAGGAATTGAGGCGGCATTAAATAAATAGTAAGAAAAAGGGCTCCCAAGGGGAGCCCTTAATTAATGTCTGGATTATTTACTTTTAACAAAAAGCCATTTGCATTTTACAATAGCCATCACTAGAAGTACGTAAATGTAATAAGCAACCAGTCCGAATGCAAATATTGCAACAGCCCATGTAAATAGCTTAACAGCAAAGCCTGAGAAATCATTATACAGAAGAGTTATCCAGTCCTGTGTTTCCCAGATGCTGTATGAAAATCCATTATCGTGAAGCAGGTAAATCATAAATGTAGGAGCTGCAAGCCAGTTGATAAGCTTTACAGATGGCATTGGAATCCTTCTGAAGAGCTCAAACATGCAGATGCCTAGTACAATAACAACAATGCTGTAGTTCTCATATTTAGGCATATACTGGATAAAATCTGCAGGCTCTACTGTGGTATCAGTAATGCTGTAATAGTATGCCTGAATCTTACCATTAGTAGTGTTGTAATATGATAGACCAATCAGTATATTAGTGAGAATAATCACTACAACAAATACATAACCTCTAACCTTATCAAAAGGATTAAATCTCTTAATATATCCACCAAGTGCAAACAAGAAAATACCTACAACAACAGTACGCAGGCCACCAGCTAAATCATCTAAAAGAGAGCCGGACCAGCCAAGCTGAGATAATGTAAGTATTGCAAGCATAAGACTTAAGTATTTCTTATTATCTAACGAAGCTAAGAGCTTATTCAGACCCAGGTATGCAATGAAAATAATGATGAAATAGTAGCCTACAAACCAGGACATCTTGTTGAAATACTGAATACGTATGTAGCTAAACAGTGTATTAGTGTGTAATAAATATTTTCCGCTGTTAATAAAGTGGGTTGATGCAATTACTAGAACAATGGCTGCAAACAAAAGCTGCATCAAAAGCTTCTTAGAAGTCTTGAAAATATCGATTTCCTTTTCAGCTAAAAAATATCCCGAGATCATTACAAACAATGCATTGCCCACAAGCCCAAATGGCATTAGCAGTGAAACACCAAGAAGCTGCCTAAACACCATAGGTTGATTGAACCAACCATTCTGCCACCTCTCGATGGAATCCGCATTAACCAGCTGAACATTCACACAGTGAATAATAATATGATATGAAATTATCATGAGCATAGCGATTATTCTAAGTAGCTCAAAGTTAGATGCTCGTGAAGCGTTTTTATTCATTAAAATACCTCTTATTTCCCTTTATTTTTAACAACCTTTTTATTATACAATTTTATATCCTAAAGTCAAAAAATACCGGCGAAGTTAGAAAGGCATTCTACTGTTTTAACAACTGTCTTGTCACCTGACGTAACATGTGGTATACTTGCTGACAATCGCATTGTTAAATTAGGAACTTTCATTGTTTGGCATGCAAAAAGTCGTTGGTCTAACGAGTAGAAGGAGAAATGTTATGACACTGATAGAAGAAATAGAACAGTTGAAAAAGGAAAAGAATGCAGTAGTGCTTGCCCATTATTACGTGAATGATGATGTACAGGCCATTGCAGATTATGTAGGTGATAGCTACTATCTGGCAAAGGTGGCAGTGGATTTAAAGGAGAGTACTATTGTGTTTGCCGGAGTTCAGTTTATGGGAGAATCGGCTAAGATATTGAATCCTGAGAAGACAGTGCTGCTTCCAGATGCTAAGGCAGATTGCCCAATGGCTCACATGGCAGAGATTGAGCGTATTGAAGAGGTGAGAAGAGAGTATGAGGATGTGGCAGTGGTATGCTACATAAATTCTACAGCAGAGCTTAAGATGCATTCAGATGTTTGCGTTACATCTGCAAATGCTATGAAGATTGTAAAGGCACTTCCTAATAAGAATATCTTTTTCATTCCAGATGAGAATCTTGGCAGATATATTGCAAGCAAGGTTCCTGAGAAGAATTTCATATTCAATGATGGATACTGCCACGTGCACAAGGCAGTTACTGCAGATATGATAAAGCGTGCTAAGGAATCACATCCTGAGGCAGAGGTCCTGATTCATCCAGAGTGTACACTTGATGTGCTTGCGCTAGCAGATTATATTGGCAGCACATCAGGCATTATCGATTATGCTACTAAGTCTGAGAAGAAGGAGTTTATTATTTCTACTGAGCTAGGTGTTCTTTACCAGCTTAAGAAGAATAATCCGGACAAGGTGTTTTATGCAGCAGGCTCAGTGCAGATTTGCCCTAATATGAAAAAGGTTACACTGGAAAAGGTAAGAGATTGCCTTAGAGATAATACAGGGGTTGTAGAAGTCAGTGAGGAAAAGAGAGAGAAGTCACTGGTGCCACTTAAGAGAATGTTGGAGTTAGCAAAGTAAAAGGATACTTCATCAGTCACTTTGTGACAGCTTCTTTTCAAGGAGAAGCCTATAAGGAGAGAAAATGGAACATTATGATATAGTTATCGTAGGCACTGGCGCAGCAGGTCTATTCTGCGCCCTTAGCCTACCACAGGATAAAAAGATTCTTTGCATTTCAAAGGATGCCTTAGATGGAAGCGACAGCTTCTTGGCCCAGGGTGGTATCTGCATGCTTAGGGATGATAATGATTATGAATCTTATTTTGAAGATACCATGCGGGCAGGTCATTATGAGAACCGCAAGGAATCAGTAGAGATAATGATTAGAAGCTCACAGGATATAATTAAAGACCTTGAGGGCTATGGAGTAGAGTTTGAAAAAAAGGATGGCCAATTCGTATTTACGAAGGAAGGAGCTCATTCTAATAACAGGATTCTGTTTCACGCTGATATAACTGGAAGAGAGATTACCAGCAAGCTGTTAGATAGAGCCATGGAGCGAAAGAACATTACGCTGATGGCTCACACCACAATGGTTGACTGGGTGTGCCAGGACAATGTATGCTACGGAATAGTAGTGGCAGATATGGATGGAAAGACATCCACAATAGAAGCGGATGTAACTGTCCTTGCCTGTGGAGGGTTAGGTGGAGTTTACCCACATTCAACAAACTACCGCCATATTTCAGGTGATGCTTTAGCACTTGCCATGTATCACAACGTACGCCTGGAAAATTGCGACTATGTGCAGATACATCCAACCACACTTTTTACAAGACAAAACGGCAGAAGCTTTCTTATATCGGAATCAGTCCGTGGTGAGGGAGCGGTGCTTCGCGATAAGGATGGTGAGCGCTTTACAGACGAATTACAGCCAAGAGATGTGGTAAGCAATGCCATCCTTGCCAAGATGAAGGAGCAGAAAACAGAGCATGTATGGCTGGATTTCTCACCAATTCCAGAGGAAGAAATTCTTAACCACTTCCCTAACATATACAAGCACTGTGTGGAGGCAGGCTTTGATCCTCTTAAGACATGGGTGCCTGTTGTGCCAGCCCAGCACTATTTTATGGGTGGCATCTATGTAGACAAAGACAGTAAAACCACAATGGAACAGTTATACGCCGTTGGTGAAACCAGCTGCAACGGAGTCCATGGACGTAACAGATTAGCCAGCAATTCATTGTTAGAAAGTCTGGTATTTGCAAAGCGTGCAGCAGCTGATATTGCAGCAAAGGAAAGCTTTAAAAAGGCTGCTGATTTTGATAACCTTGTAAACATGGCTGGTTACGAGGATTTACCAAGCATCATGGAATACTATCATGCAATGGTAGTAGGTGAGATTAAAAAAGAAGCAAATCTTAGAGCCGAGAAGGAGGCAATATAAATGAACGATATTACTATGAGACTAAATGCAGACGAGCTAATCAAGATGGCTCTTAGAGAAGATATTTCAAGCGAAGACGTTAGCACTAATGCTGTTATGCCAGAGGCCAAGGCTGGCGAGGTAGAGCTTATTGCAAAGCAGGACGGAATCATCTGCGGCATGGATGTATACGAGCGTGTATTCAAGCTATTAGATGAAAATACAGTTGTAGAAAAGTATGTTAAGGATGGCGATGCTGTCACAAAGGGAATGCTTATGGCAAAGGTCAAGGGCGACATCCGTGTACTTCTTTCAGGTGAGCGTGTAGCCCTCAATTATCTTCAGAGAATGAGCGGCATCGCTACATACACCCACGATGTAGCACAATTATTAGAGGACAGTAAGACAGTTCTTCTTGATACCAGAAAGACTACACCTAATATGCGCATCTTTGAAAAGTATGCTGTAAAGTGTGGCGGTGGTCAGAATCACAGATACAATCTTTCTGACGGAGTGCTTCTTAAGGACAACCACATTGGTGCAGCAGGCTCTATCACAAAGGCAATACAGATGGCAAAGGCCTACGCTCCATTTGTTAGAAAGATAGAAATCGAAACAGAGACTCTTGAGCAGGTTAAGGAAGCAGCAGATGCAGGTGCAGATATTATCATGCTAGACAACATGGATGTTGCAACTATGCAGGAAGCTGTTAAAATAATTAATGGTCGAGCAAAAACAGAATGCTCAGGCAACGTAACAAAAGAAAATATTAAAAACATTATTGATAGCGGTGTAGATTACGTATCAAGTGGCGCCCTTACTCATTCAGCACCAATCCTTGATATTTCAATGAAGAATCTACATGCTATATAATTGGAGGAAGCATGGACGGAGAATCTAGGCGAAAGCAAATAATAGATATAATTCGTAAATGCGATACACCAGTGTCTGGCACAGCTCTTGCCAAGCGCTTAGACGTAAGCCGCCAGGTAATCGTCACAGACATTGCCCTTATCCGTGCCAACGGAGTGGACATTACATCCACCAACAGGGGCTACGTCATCAATTCCGAGAGCAAATGCAAGCGCATTATCAAAAGCCATCACACTGATGATGAAATACTTGATGAGCTATTTACGATAGTAGACAATGGTGGATGTGCAGAAAACATCATCATTAATCATAGATTTTACAACAGGCTGGAGGCACCACTTAACGTGAGCAGCAGGCGTGCTGCCAAGGAATTTATGGAAGCCATCAAATCAGGCAAGTCCAAATCCCTAAGCTCTGCCACCAGCGGCTATCACTATCACGTGATTAGCGCCGACAGCGAGGACACCCTTGACCTCATCGAAGATGAGCTA
>JAGBJE010000310.1 GCA_017934625.1 Pseudobutyrivibrio sp.
AATGCTTTATATCATAATTTTGAATATGGTGTTTTGATTGAAGATGAAAAAGCTGTTGTCGATCAAATATACGATGATTATATTCAGATGACATGTGATGATGAATGCGGTACGTTTGACTTATCGTTATTAGATAGATTACAAAGAATTAAAAACAATTATGTCCACCGACCTGTAATTAGTCTTGATGAAGACAATGATACATTGATTGTTATTAATGATGTATCTAAATTAATTAATAAAATGTCTCCTTGGCAAAAAGATGTTTTCCATATATATAATAGATAAGCTCCCTAACTATGGTTTTGTTTTAAAAGACGTCTATAAATATAAAGATGAAGTAGCTTTAAAACATCCAAATAATCATAATATCGAACCTAAGATTAGGCAAATATTACAACAATTAAGAGATCTAGGTTTTGTAAAATTTACAAAGTCAGGGCAGTACAAAAAGCTTTTCATTCATAATGGTGAGTTAGTATAAGAGGGTTAGGTGATGAAATATGGCAATACATGCAGTTGATACAACATTTACACAGTTTTTAAATCCAAATGAAACCAAGATATATACAATACCTATTTATCAAAGAGAATATTCATGGAAACAAGAACATTGCGAAGCATTACTAAATGATATACAAGAAAACGACCCAAATTATTTTATCGGTTCTATAATATGGGTTGAAAATACCAATGAAGTAATTGATGGACAACAAAGGTTAACATCACTTAATTTACTGCTAGTTGCAATTTATAATAGAATGTGTGCTTTTGTTGATGATGAAGATATTAATTTTAAAAAATCAAGTTTAAAAAGAATGATTGTGTCGAATAAAAAGACCAGGTTAGTTCCACAAAAGCAAGGCAAGAACAAAGAGGATTTTGAATATTTATTAAATAGTGAAATTATAAAAGTCCCTGCTGCAAAACCAAGCAATTACGGTAACAGAAGAATAAGTAAAAACTATAATTGGTTTAAAGAATATGTTGATAAGCTTGATGAAAACGAAACAATTCAATTATTTGATAAAATATGTGGATTGACATTTATTAGTGCTTCTGTTGATAATGCACAAACGGCTTTTATTTTATTTGAAACTATGAATAATAGAGGAATGGCATTATCAGCTATTGATCTAATTAAAAACTCATATTTAAGTAGAACTGATGATGAAGGCAGTATTTCAAACTGGGAAAGCTTAATTGAAATTCTTGGAAACGAGAGTAATCAAGAACAATTTTTAAGAAATAATTATAATGCTTTTAGAAGCGAGTATAACAATTTAAGCCTTCCTCTTACCACTAATCCAAAGTACGATATTGCAAACAAAGCAACAAGATCAAATGTTATAAAAATATACGGTTCTTTGGTTGATAGAAAAGATTTTATGGAGTTTTTAACTTTAAATGCAAAGTATAATTCATTACTTACCGGCGAAGAAAAGCTTCAAATAGATGTTTCTGAAGAATTTAAAACAACTTTTAAAAATTTTAGAAATGCCAATGCTACATCAGCATTTACGCTATTATTGTATCTGTTGAGAAACCAAATCGTCTTTGGCTTTGATGATACTCAATTGCTTGACTTGTTTGAATTAACATTAAAGTTTTTTATTAGACGTAATCTAACTAATAATCCTTCCACTGGTGCTTTACCTCAAATATTGATGAACATAATTGAAAAAATAAATCAATTAGATAAAAAGAATTTTGCGGATGTTCGTAAAATACTATTAGATGAGTATCAAAATAAAACATCAAGTAATGAAGCAGTTAAAGAAATACTTTATGGTGATATATATGACACTAATAGAGATATGGCAAGATATATGCTATGTTCTTTGTGTAAGTTTGAAGATAAAAACGAGAAGAAGTTTATAGACTTGTGGGAGAAAAGGGATGACAAGTACATATGGACAATAGAGCATATTCTCCCAGAAGGAAATAAGGACGCAACAAATACTCCTAATGAGTGGATCGAAATGATAAAACAAGGTGATGTAAAGTATAAGGATTATTCGAACGAACAAGTTTATACATTGGTAAAAGATTATAGACATAAAATAGGCAATTTAACAATGACAGGTTATAACTCATCGTTAGGAAACAAAAAGTTTTTTGATAAAAAAGACAGATATGATTCTAAAGGAGAAAAAATTGGATATAATAACGGCCTTAGTTTGAATGAATATGTATATGCACAAAGTGCTTGGTATATATCTAATATAGTTGAAAGGACAAAAGATTTATCTGATAAAATAATAGCTAACCTTGAAATTAAGTAATAGTATGAAGAAATTATTAACTATATTACTAGCAATTACTCTTATTTCACTAACATCTTGTGGTAAATCAAACAGCACACCTACTCCAACTACTGATGAGCCTAGTATAACAATTACTACGCCACAAGATGATAAGACAATAACTAAGGAAGATGAAACTGCCAATATGAAATTAACATTAAAAATAAATGATATAGAAGTAGATGTAATATGGACTGACAATGATTCAGCAAGAGCTTTGAAGAATCTTGCTAAAAATGGATTAACTATAAATATGAGTAAGTATGGTGGATTTGAACAAGTAGGATCTATTGGTTCTACATTACCATCAGCTGATACTAGAATAACTACTAATCCAGGAGATATAGTCCTATATTCATCTAACCAGATAGTAATATTTTATGATTCAAATACATGGTCTTATACGAAATTAGGACACATCAATTTATCTAAAAGTGAATTAATAGATTTACTTGGTGATGAAGATGTTGTGATTGCACTTAATTTAAAATAGGTAAGAATATTTAGAGTTCTAGATTTATTTCAAATTATGGCGTACACTTAAATCGATAATTTAAAGTACCAGAAAGTCGAGGAAGGGCTCGAAGGAGGTACTTGTTTATGGATTATTAAAAAGCCCATATTAGATAAAGTATCAACGGGTTTGAAGCTAAGAATGCTTCGTTGTAAATCAGCTCTAACTCATGAGGATTTAGCTGGTTTGCTCCAATTAAAATCACCTAGAGTGATATACGATTGGGAAAGCGGAATGAAAATTCCTAATGCTGAAAACTTGTATAATCTTGTTCTAATATTCAATATGAAAATGGAGGACTAACTCGTTATGTGAACTGTACCCCTCCTCTTGTTGTCCAGGATTTGGGGTACATATCATTTCAGCTAAGTCTTTACAATAATTGACATATTTTTTATTGATTATTTTCTTCCTAAGGCAAAGAATGAAAACGATTACAATAATTAAAATTATTATCGAGATACATTTTTGCTTATACACATTTTTATATAACAAATCACCATCTATTAAACACTATATTTTAAATAATAAAATTAATCATTATAGTTTTAAAAATGCTTTTATAGTTTTCGCCATATCATCAATCATTTTATCAGTCATTCCAGGATAAACACCAACCCAGAATGTATTTTCCATAATGTGATTTGTCACTGATAAATCTCCTATAACTCTATATCCAATGCCTGTTTTTCTCATTTCATCAAAACAAGGATGTTTAATTAAATTTCCTGCAAACAACTTTCTTGTTTGAATATTCTTTGACTCTAAATATTTTGTTAATTCAGAACAAGATACTCCTTCTTTACATGTAATTAAGAAGCCAAACCAAGATGGATCTGAATTTGGACATGCCTCAGGTAAAATTAGTTTATTTGAAACACATTCAAGATTACTTCTTAATCGTTGCCAATTGTGTTTTCTCTTTTCAACGAATGAAGGGAATTTCTTTAATTGAGCGACGCCAACAGCTGCTTGCATATCAGTTACTTTTAAATTATAGCCAAAATGAGAGTATGTATATTTATGATCATATCCCTTTGGTAATTCACCATATTGGCCATCAAATCTATGACCACAAAAATTATCAACTCCAGACGGACAAATACAATCTCTACCCCAATCTCTCATAGATTTAGCAATTCTATAAAGAATAGGGTTTCTAGTGTACACTGCTCCGCCTTCACCCATAGTCATGTGATGCGGAGGATAGAATGATGATGTACCAATATCGCCAATTGTACCAGTAAATTTCTTTTCACCATTAATAGTATATGTAGAGCCTAATGCGTCACAATTATCTTCAATTAACCATAAATTATGTTTATCGCAAAAATCTTTTACTGCTTGTAAATCGAATGGATTGCCAATAGTATGTGCGATCATAACCGCTTTAGTCTTTGGTGATAATGCTTGTTCAAGCATAGAAACATCAATATTGTATTGAGGAATTGTTACATCAACAAATACAGGAACTGCACCATAATTAATAATAGGTGTAACAGTAGTAGGAAAGCCACATGCAACTGTAATTACTTCATCACCGCGTTTTATTGCTCTATCACCAAGTTCTGGAGCAGTTAAAGTCATAAATGCAACTAAGTTTGCACTTGATCCAGAATTCACTAGTAATACTGGAAGTTTGATATTTAGATATTTAGCCATATCGTGTTCAAATTGATCACAATATCTTCCTGATGTCAACCAAAATTCCAATGATGAATCAACTAAATTAAGCATTTCTTCTTCATCATAAACTCTCGCAGCATATGTAATTCTATCTCCCGTTTCATATTCTTTTTCTTTCTTTATATGATTTTCTTTGTAATATTGTTTTACTAATTTCAAAATTTGTTCTTTTGTGTTCATATACATATTTCTCCTCTAATATTTTATTTTTACTTTCATTTCTTTGTAAGATAGTAACCTATTATCTTTGTCAGATATAATTACATTTTCAGTTTCAACATAAGGCCATTCAATATTAAAAGTTTCGTCTCTGTAATTGATTCCAGAATCAAGTGATGGATCATATTCACCAGAACACTTATATGATACAATTCCAGGTCTTATAACCAAGTATCCATGAGCAAAACCTTTTGGTACATATAATGATAAATTATTATTCTCAGATAAATAGAAACCCTCCCATTTTAAATATGTAGGAGAATTTCTTCTAATATCAACTATTACATCATATATTTCACCAGTAATACATTTAACAATTTTTGATTGAGGCTTATCTAAGGAAAAATGCATACCTCTTATAGTATTAGCTTTTAAGTTCTTAGCATAAAATGTTTCGCTCAAATCGCAATCAAGATTATTATCAAAATAAAACTTTCTATAAAAATCCTTTGTGAAATTTCCTCTATTATCATCAACGCTAAATGGAACTATAACTACAGCGTCCTGTAATGTTGTTGCCTTAATCTCAAATTTACTATTCATAATCAACTACCTCTAGCCATTTTTTCGTCATAAGAATTCCATCTTCAAAGCTTACTTCACATTTAAAACCGCAATCCTTTTCAAGTTCTTTAATAGAATAAACATTCAAGTCCAAATTTACACCAGTATATTCAATATTTCCAAATAAAGGCGGATTTTTAGTGCCCGTAACATTACATATATCAATTATAAATTCTCTCAATGGTTTTGCATGTCCAGAGCCAATCATATAACCTTTATTAGCCTTACCTTTTATACCAAGCAAATAAAAAGCCTTTGCAACATCATCAATATATACAAAATCATAATTTTGAGTTCCGGATGTAAATTCTAATGGCTCATTTCTAATTATTTTTCTTAAAGTAGAATTTATAAACCTAGGAGATTTTTCACCAACACCATATGCATTTGTTATATAAGCCCAAATTAAATCAATTCCTAGATTATTAGCAATCGGTTTGCACAATTGATGTGCATAACTCTTTGCAGCTGAGTAAATATTAGGTAATGCTGGTCTTATTTCCTGCTCATATGTATTACTCATGCTTTCAAATTCCATTATAGAACCAGCGCAAATAAATTTTTTACATCCTATTTCGTGTGCAACTTTTAAACAAGCAACAGTCCATACGGCATTATTTGTTTGGATTATTTCATTAGTTCTTAATGGGCCTGCTGAACCAACCCATGCAAAATGATAAAACAAATCGTATTCCTTATTTACTTTATCCTTTAATGAATGAATACTATCAATAGATAACTCTACTTTTTCAATCAATTGATTTTCTTCTAATCTAGAAGGATTAAATGATAAATCAATAGCTAATACTTCAATATTATTTTTAACTAATTTCTTAACAAGATTTGATCCAACAAATCCATTGGCGCCTGTAACTATTGCTCTCATTTTACACCTCGAAAAATTCTTTTATTTCTTTATCCATTTCAGAAGGGATTTTATTTTTATCTTTAAAATAAACTTTTGTAAATTCTACAATCTTATCCATGCATTCATCTATATGCCATCTAGGATTCCAATCAAATGTATCTTTTATTTTTTGATTATCTAATTTAAGGAATGCCGCTTCATGTGGACCGCTATCATGCTTATTTATCCATTTAGCACCATTTCCCCATTTATTGCAGAACATTGTAACTAAATCGCCTGTATTGATACAATCACAGTCATCAGGCCCTACATTATAATATCCTTCATATTTTCTATCTTTGTATTGTTTCTCACATATATCAAGATAAATATATAAAGGTTCTAATACATGCTGATAAGGTCTTGTAGAATAAGGATTACGGACAATTATATCTTCACCTTTTTCTATTGCTCTTATGCAATCTGGAATAATTCTATCATTAGCGAAATCCCCACCGCCAATAACATTACCAGCTCTAGCAGTTGATACTGCAACATCCATATCTTTAAAGAATGATTTCTTGTATGAATGTGTGACTAATTCACTGCAAGATTTAGAATTACTATATGGATCATATCCATCTAGTGGTTCATCCTCTTTAAAAGGATGATTAGGAATATCATCATTTAAATAAACCTTATCAGTTGTAACGTTTAAAAAAGATTTTACTGATGGAGTTAATCTAACACACTCTAAAACATTCACAGTTCCTAAAACATTTGTTTCATATGTATACTTTGGATTCTTATACGAATCTCTAACTATCGGTTGTGCAGCAAGATGTATAACAATTTCTGGTTGGAATTCATCAAAGCATTTTTTTAAGTATTCAAAATTTCTAATATCGCCTAAAACTGATTCCATTTGATTTTCAATTTTAGACAAAGTAAATAGATTAGGATTTGTTGGAGCATTTAGAGAGTAACCACAAACTATAGATCCTGCGTTTATTAATATTTTACATAACCATGTACCTTTAAACCCAGTATGTCCTGTAACTAGTACTCTCTTGCCATTATAAAAAGATAAATCTAACATAAATTAATCTTCCCACACTTTCCAAGGAGCATTCCCACTATTCCATAACTCCTCTAATTTTTCTTTTTCTCTTAAAGTGTCCATGCATTGCCAAAATCCTTTATGTATATATGCATTTAATTGCTTTTGTCTAACTAATTCACTAAGAGGGTATTGTTCAAGAGGAATGCTATCTCCATCGATATAATCGAATATTTTTGGTTCTAAAACCATAAAACCAATATTGATTAAATTACCATCGAAATCTGATTTTTCTCTAAAAGCATTTACGCTTCCATCTTTATTCAAGTCAATAACACCTTTTGATTGACCAAAATTATATACTGTCATAGTCCCAAGCTTTCCTGACTCTTTATGAGATTTCAATAATTCATTTAAATCAATATTACCTACAGCATCTCCATAAGTTAGCATAAAAGATTCATTTCCCACGTATTTTTGTATTCTCTTAACTCTTCCCCCAGTTTGAGTATTTAGTCCAGTATCTACAACTGTAACCTTCCAGTTATCTTTTGATGTATTATGAATTATTCTTTCATTTGAATGCATATCAAATGTAACATCATTATTATATAAAAAATAGTGTGCAAAATATTCTTTTATTATTCTTTGTTTATATCCAGCACAAATTATAAACTCACTAAAACCTTGAGAAGCATATATTTTCATGATGTGAACAAGAATTGGTAGCTCTCCAATTTCTATCATAGGTTTAGGTTTTAAATGCGATTCTTCACTTATTCTTGTACCTAGTCCACCAGCTAAAATTACAACTTTCATAATTACATCATCCTCCTACATAAATAAAGTATATATAAACATATATAAACTACGATATATCTTTTTTTTCAATTTAAAACAAAAGCATTTAAATGTTTTCGGTTCAAAACAATATATATCTTTAAAACTATCATATCTAATTTTCATTCCAGATGACTCAGGAAATTGTTTCAAATTATCTATATATAATTGTACTTGAACATCTTTATATTTTGTTATAATTTTTTTACCGTGTTTACTTAACGTTGCAAGCTTATCTTGCATAAATAAATATTGTTTTAAAAACCCTTGCATAGTTTCAAATTTACAAGATTCATTTTTACCATAAAAACGATAGCCAAAATCTCCAATTGTTTCAAATGCTTTATATTTATCTAGTAAGTTAAAAAATATAACAGCATCAGATGACGGGTAATATTCATTTGAATAACCACCTGCAGAAATAATAGCCTCTTTATTCAAAATTGTCCCACAAGAGGGAGCACCCAAAATACCATAATCTCCTACATAATCAACATATTTTTTATTCAATGGTATAATTTTGCTCTTAAACATTTTTTTTACAAATTTTTTTAGAAATGAATACTTTTTTACGCTTATCTTTCCTTCATCATCAAGAGCATTTGTTGATCTAGTTTTTATGTAGCAAAAATTTTGACAATTTAATTGTTTAAAAATTTTCTTAAGGCGAATTAAATAATCACTAAATATTGTATCATCATCATGTATCATTGAGATTATTTTAGTAGTAGACAATTCTATTCCCCTATTCCAATTTCCAAACATTCCAATATTCTTTTCATTAACATAGTAACGTAAATTACGATATTTTCTAAGTAAGATAACAAAACCTTCATCACAAGTTAAATCAGAATTATTATCAATTACAATAATATTATAGCTAACATCAACTTGTTTCTGATTTGAAATACTATCTAATGTTCTAAACAATGTATCATATCTACCAAATGTTGGAATCAAAAAAGTAACAAAAGCATTCTTGTCATTCCCACCATCAAAAACTAAAATTGATTTAACGTTAGAATTAATTTGAAAATTATTCATTATGCACTCGCACTCCTTTTTTTGAACAAATTATCGCGCAAAAGTTGAAAATAAAATACAAGAACCATAGCAGATGAAACAAAAATATATGACAAAAAGGAAAAAAGCAAATTAGGAATAAATGAAATTCCATAATAACAAGCTAAAATTATAAGCAAAAACATCATATTTTTTATCCATTTTTTCCTTTTTTTTATACAAAATATCAATTCGATGACAAGATTCCAAATTAGACAAATAACTATCGAAACGATAGAAATAGAAATTGTATTACCGTATATAAAATAAACAATTATGTCAGCAACAATTGATAATACTAAGACAATAATTGATATAACAAAATACAAGTTAACCATATTATTTTTTTTATAAAAATTATATTTTACTACTGTAATTGGGGTAGTTATTAACACCATCGGAATAACAATTCTTAATATTGGAAGGGACTGATAATACTTTGTCAAAAACGAATCAATAATAAAGCAAAAAATTTGATAGCAACAAAGACTTAATGCAGAAAAAATTAAAATATATGCATTAAAATTTTCATATTGATTCAATGCTTTTTCATCATCAATATTTTTAAGCGTTGGAAAAAAGACAATAGAGATAGCATTTGTAGTAGTGGTGATTAATGAAATCATACTATACGCAAAAGCATAATAAGCATATATTTCTTTATCAAAAAGCACATTTACAAAAATCTGGTCCACTGCAAAAATAAGCATTATCAATAAATTAGAACACATAATAGGAAATCCTTTTTTTAAGTAAAATACCAACGTGTTCAAATCAAATTTTTCTGCTTTTCCAAACAAAAATTGCCTATAAGTAATCATGTACCAAATCAAAAGAAGGTAATTTATTGAGACCACAATAGCAATATAAACATATGGAGAAATAATATAATTAACCGTTTTAAACAAAATATAAATCAATAAAACTGCTATCAACTGCATTGAAGTTTTAATCAAACTTCTAATTGATAATTGTTTGAAATTCATTGTAATTTGTACTATGTATTCAAAATATGTAGTTAAATTTAGTGCAAACAAATTTAATGAAACAAATAAAAATAACATTTTATATTCATTAATCAAAAAAAACATTGCAATAAAAGAACCAAGTACAGTAATAATTAGTTCAAATATAAACATGGACTTACCCAGAAGTCTAAATCTATTTAAATCAAGATTCTCTCTACTGCATCCTGCATGGACTAGTAAAATTCCATCAACAAATCCAAAATGAAAAATCCCAACATAACTTGAGTATAATGTAAAAGTTTTATAGTATCCAAAATCACTAATACCCATTATCTTTGGAATGACAATACCAATCAAAATACCAGACAATAATGTTAGTGAATTACTAAACACCACAAAAAAAACATTTTTAATAAATTTTTTCCTATCTATGATATTTTCGCCCATACTTATACACCTTTTTTTATATGTCTAAAAACAATCCATGCCATTGCATAAATGTAATAATTAAAACAAACCAATCTAAAAGCAATCTTATCTTTTTTCAAAATTTTACCATTATTCAATAAGGCTTTTTTGTTTTTTCTAATAAAATATATCATTTCCTTTCGATTTTTCTTTTGATTCTTAACTTTAATCATCTGATTAATTACGCTAATCCTAGCGTAAGCTCGTCTTGACATAACTGCACTATCTAACCCTTTAATTTGATTCAATACATCATTAGCCATCATATCTGTCATCTCTATAAGTTCCATCTTTTTTATATTAAAACCTCTATTAACAATAGAGTTTATTCTATAAACATATGAATATTTTGATTTATAACCAATGCAAACAGTTTTGGCAGCCAAAAAGAACTTATAAGTTGTAGCAATATCCTCATAGTATTTTCCAACAGGGTATTTTATATCTTTAAAAAGAGAATTATGATAAATTTTTCCCCATGCCGATGTGTCAATTATATCTCTATATAACATACGTTCAAGGCAATTAACCCCAGTTAAAACCTCTTCTTTCTTATAATCGTCTCCAAAATCAATTGTTTTTTTATCATATATAACCCTATGTTGTGCAACACCCATAAGTGTATTTGTTGACAAACATAAATTTAAGAGATACTCTACATAATCAAAATCAACATAATCATCAGAATCAACGAATGTTAAAAACTCACCGTTGCATAATTTGATTCCATAATTTCTAGCGTCAGATAAACCGCCATTTTCTTTTTTATAGTATTTAAATCTAGAATCATTTTTAGCAAATTTATCGCAAATTAAATTACTATTATCAGTGGAGCCATCATCAACTAATATTATTTCAATATTTTTGTATGTTTGGTTTTTCAAAGAATTTAAACACTTTTCTATATATTTTTCCACATTATAAATAGGTACAACAATAGAAACCAATATTTTATTGTCCATAAATAGCATTCCCCTCACCACAAAAAACAAAATCAACTTTCTCAACAATTTTATGTTTTTTTCTTATTGGCTTATAATTGTAAAAATAACTTAATAACGCAAACATTAAATATGTATAATGCATTGAAGTTATAACAAACAAAAACATAAATAAAGCAATAAATACAAAACATCTAAATGTAAAATTCTTATGTAAATATTTAAAAATACAGTATAGATATGGAATTCCTAAAAATAAACCTCTTTCAGCCAACAACCTCAAAATTGAATTACTAGATCCTGACAGTTTAGCTTCAGCAATATCTCCACCACCTATTCCAAATATCGGACTAGATTTAAAAGCTTCAAAGCAATTAACCAAATCCTCAAGACGTCTACCGCCTGAATCAGTTTGTAATTTTTCTAAAAACAAATCTTTTGCAAACACAAAAACAATCACAATTGAGACAATGAGCAACAAATATTTAAGTTGATTAATAAGTTTTACTTTTGATTTATAATTCAAAAGTATGTACAACAAATAAAATAATATAAAAATATAACCAGTTATCGCTCCAGTAGAATATATTGCTAAAATAAGAATCATATAACTGAATATTTTTCTTTTCTTTTTTAAAACAAATGTAAGAATAAGTAAAGCAACAGAGAAATGAAGCGAACTCATCGGTGCTTCAGTAAAAATTGCGGTATTCCTTTCTCCCTGTGTCGCAAAAAAAACATAATAATAATTTTGAACAGTACGCTTAGTCCAATCAGAATAAAACATACCACTTGGTTTGAAAAATCCTAATTTTAAGCCAAACAACCAAAAAAATAATGATACGATTGAAATTAATAAAATGATTTTAACGTATTTATCGAGTATACCATTCTTAGAATTCATCATAAACACAAACAAAAAGAGAAATAACGAAATAGCATAAAATAAATCTTCCATTAACGAATAAGGACGAAAAATAAAATAAATAAGCAATAAAAACGGATATATCAACAAAATGTAAGATTTATTTATAGATATTTTTGACATCTTATTCACAAAAAACAATCCTAATGTTCCTAGCAATAATAGTGCAAAACAAAGATATGTAAAAATATTAGAAATATTTAAATCACTATGTAAATAAATTGTTCTCGTTTCAAATACTATTGAGATTGCTATTAACCATTCAAATATATGCTTTGCTCTTGTAATCATTTTTTGTCTCTTAAGATAAATTAAATTTTCGCTTCAAAAAGTTATATCCTTTTTTTATCCAATTTTGCTTTTCTAAAAATTTATACTTAATATTCTTAACTTTTAGATTATTATGGTCAACATATACATCAAGCAATCGTTCAGCAAGAAAACCATAAACACGTTGTTCATTTTTTGACCATGATGAAATATCAAGTTTTGACTCTACATCTCCCAATATCGTGAACAACCAATCAGAATATTTTGATGCTAATTCAGTTTTAGAAACAAACATATTAAATCTATGTCCAGAACGTTTATTTAACATTTTTTTCCACGAAGGCATATATTCTGGAAACAATTTATTTAACGATTTTTCACATTCTACTAAACCTTCTTTATGATGAGCATGTAAATATTGTGATTTATTTGTTTCGATATAATAATGTCGTTTTTTTGGTAGTAATATGTCATTTTTTTCAAGATAATCATAAATTTCTTTACTTGAAAGAATACCTATTTTTTTTCCGTTAATTATAACTTTTTCATTTCCACAAAAATAGCGCCTATAGTGAACCAATCCAAAATAATCAGAATTTGTATTTTTAATTCCCCAATATTGTCCTGTTAATTCACAATAAAATGGATTTTTTTGTGAAATATTATCACCGGTGTCATCTTTTACGTAACCAATGCTCTCTTTACCACTTGCACCAACATGGACAGGAATGTAGTAATCCAAATTTGGAACATCATATTTTTTGTGTGTTGCAATAAATATTTTTATGTCACCCATATTATTTAGCTTCTCCTAATTTAAACAATCTAAAGAATGTATGCCATACAATTCTTACATCTAGCCAAAAGCTTCTTCTATAGCAGTAATACAATTCCATTTTTCTTTCGTTATATAGAACATCACTTCTACCATGACTAGTCCAGAATCCAGTTAAACCTGGTTTAGTTTTTAATAATAATTCTTGTTCTTGAGGATTATATTTGTATAAAAGTTCATCTTTCACAATAGGCCTGTATCCGCAAATTGATATTGATCCATTAAAAATATTAATTAATTGTGATAGTTTATCAAGTGATGTTTTTCTTAAATATTTACCTAGTTTAGTTACTCTAGGGTCAGTAGTAACTTTAAATTTGTTTTCCATTTTTCTAATTGCTTTGGAGTTGAATTTTTCCCCTCTTTTACCATTAATAAATATATATAAATTAGGATAAAAAAGCAAACTTAGGGAAAGGCAATATTCACAAGTACAAAATATAGTGCTTTCTTTATATAATATATGAGAGATAGGAGTCTAATATGTACGATTATTTGATAGTGGGAGCAGGTCTATTTGGATCAGTCTGCGCATATGAATTAAATAAAAGAGGTAAGAAGTGTTTAGTTATAGATAAAAGAAATCACATTGGAGGTAATATCTATACTGAAAATATAGAAGGTATTAATGTTCATAAATATGGGGCGCATATTTTCCATACTCACGATAGAGATATATGGAATTATATAAATCAATTTTCTGAATTTAACAATTATATAAATCAACCTGTAGCAAGATATAAAAATGAAATCTACAACTTACCTTTTAATATGAATACCTTTACTAAGTTATGGGACGATGTATTCACTCCTTCTCAAGCTTTAAAAAGAATAGAAGAAGAGAAGTCTATATACCATATAGAAAACCCTTCTAACTTAGAAGAGCAAGCTATTAACTTAGTAGGAAAGACTATCTATGAAAAGTTAATCAAAGGTTACACTCAAAAGCAGTGGGGTAAACCTTGTAAGGAATTACCAGCTTTTATTATTAAGAGATTACCAGTCAGGTTTACTTTTGATAACAATTATTTTAACGATAGATATCAAGGTATACCTATAGGAGGTTATACCAAGATTATCCAAAAGATGTTAAATGGTATAGAAGTTAAATTGAATTGTGATTTCTTTAAATATAAAGAAAAGTTATTAAAAGAATGTAAGAAAATTATATATACCGGCCCTATAGATCAATATTACGATTACATCTACGGTAATTTAGAATACAGATCTGTCAGATTTGAATCTGAAATCTTAGATATACCTAATTACCAAGGCAACGCTGTAGTAAATTATACTGACTATGAAGTGCCTTATACGCGTATAATAGAACATAAACATTTTGAATTTGATTCTACTTCACCTAAGACTATTATCTCTAAAGAATATTCTTCTAAATGGAAATTAGGAGATGAACCTTACTATCCTCTTAACGACGAAAGAAATAATTCTTTATATCAAAAATATAAAGAATTAGCTCTAAAGGAGAAGAATGTAATCTTCGGAGGAAGATTAGGTCAATATAAATATTACGATATGGATGATGTCATCTCTTCAGCCTTATCTATTTTGAAGGAAATTGATTAATAAATTAACAACTCCCGTCAACTTGACGGGAGTTTTTGTTATGGTAAGTTGCAACATTAAATTAAGCACTTTCAGATGGCTTTAGATGTAGAGTGTACCGATGAGTGTACAATAAAGTGTATAATAAGTGTACAATAAATCTTGTTAGAGTGTACGATAAGTGTACAATAAATCATATTAGAGTGTACGATAAGTGTACAATAAATTAGGTCGAGGATCTCTCTGAAATGATAAAGTGTTGGTAGACACAAAAAAGTCTATCAACACTTTTTTTATAATATAGTTAAGGAGGAACATTTGTGGGAAGACCAAAAGGTGGAAGAAATCGAGAATGGACGGTCGAAATGAAATTGGAAGTTTTAA
>JAGBJE010000036.1 GCA_017934625.1 Pseudobutyrivibrio sp.
ACTTGATATTACAAAGATTGAGTCAGGTAAGATGGGTATTGTTAAGGGTGAGTACGCATTTATGAGTTTGATGCATGATGTCCTTAATAATGTAACACTTCGTGCTAAGGAAAAGAACCTGGAGCTAAAGCTTAGTATTGATAGCACTATTCCTTGCGATATGCTAGGGGATGATATTAGAATTAAACAGATTCTTACTAATATTATTACTAATGCAGTTAAGTATACTCAGGAAGGCTATATTGAAATCAGTGTTGACTGCGAAAAGAGCTTTGGCAATTATGTGGATTTGACCTTTAAGGTAAGGGATACTGGTATCGGTATTAAGCCAGAGGATATCAAGAGAATGTTTGAATCCTTTGAGAGATTAGAGGTTAATAGAAATAGGAATATCGAAGGCGCAGGCCTTGGAATGACTATTACCCAGAATCTGCTTAAGATGATGGGCAGTAATTTGGAGGTGGAGAGTGTATATGGTTCAGGCTCCACATTCTATTTTACACTGTCCCAAGAGGTGGTGAATAAGGAGCCTATAGGTGATTTTGAGCAAAAGCTAAAGCAGCTTACATCTAATTATGAGTATAGTACAAGCTTTGAGGCGCCTAAGGCAAACTTCCTTATAGTCGATGATAATGCTATGAATAGAAAGGTTTTTGTTGCACTGCTTAAGGATTCCAAGGTTAAAATCCAGGAGGCTTCTAGCGGTGCAGAGTGTTTGCAGCTTATTAAGCAGCAGCATTTTGATATGATTTTCCTTGACCACATGATGCCAGGTATGGATGGTGTGGAGACCTTCAAGGCTATGGGAACGCTGGATGGTAATAGATGTTTGGGAACTCCTGTAATTGCTCTTACTGCAAATGCTATTGCAGGGGCAAAGGATAGATATTTGACCATGGGATTCCATGGATTTTTGTCTAAGCCTGTTGTACCGGCACAGCTGGAAAAGATGATTCGCGATTTTCTGCCAGAGAATCTGCTGGAATATCATGAACCAGATGCTAAGGATGAAGCGAGAAAACATCGTTCTAAGAAGGTAGAACTACCTGATATAGAAGGAATCGATTGGGATTATGCCCTGTTGCATTTCCCTGATACTAATATGGTATATCAGACCGCAATTGATTTTTATGACTCAATCGGGTTTGAAAGAGACGAGATTCTCAGGTATTATAATAGTATAGACGAATCTGTATTGGAAGATTACAGAATCAAGGTGCATGGGGTTAAGAGCATGTCTAATACCATAGGCGCTACATCACTGGGCGGACTTGCTAAGCTCTGTGAGTATGCAGCCAGGGATAAGGATATTGATAGAATCAAGATGCTGACACCAATTCTTTTGGAAGAGATGGATTCTATGAAATCCAGATTAGCAGTACTTTCATCTGATGTTGAGAAGCCAAAGATGGAGGATATGGACGATTTGTTTGCTCTTCTTGAGATGCTTAAGATGGCAATAATGACTCACGATTCCGAGGCTGCTGATAATAATATGAAACAAATAATGTCATTTGCTTATGAGGGGGACGTTCAAGAAAGGTTGGAGCATTTGAATATACATGTTATGAATCTTGAGGACGATGAGGCACTGGCAGATATAGAAAAGCTACAAAATTAAGGAGAATATTATGCGAAAACTACTAATTGTTGGGGACTTTAGTTCCGATTCACCATCGGACGTTAATTCTTTTCTTTCACAGCACTTTCATACTCAGCTGTGCACCAGTAGTGGAAAGATTGTTAAGAGTATGCTAAAACTGTTTGGTCCAGATATGGTAATCATGGACATAGATGGTTTTGATATATCCCATGAGGAGATATTCGAAGCTATTTCTGAATATAATCCTCAGCTTCCAGTCCTTACCTATGGCAAAGAGCTAAAGAAGCAGATGTTCATTTCTTATTATTACTCTGGTCAATTTAAGAACATCGAGCAGGTATCCAGAGAGCTTATCATCAGAGGCATTTGCAAGGAATTTGGCATGAATGCTGACGCTATACTAAATGCAGTTGTGGAGACAGATAAGCGCCATATTATTGTGGTAGATGATAATCCAGTATTGCTTAGAAATATGCGCAACATGCTACAGGATAAATACAGGGTAACACTTGCAACATCTGCAGCGCAATGCATGAAGGCTATGGGGCAGGATAGACCAGATTTAATCATTCTTGATTATGAGATGCCTGTTGTAGATGGCAGACAGACATTGGAGATGATTCGCTCTGAGGAGGATTATAAGGATGTTCCAGTTATATTCCTTACAGGAATTGCTGATAAGGAGCATGTAGATGCTGTTTTAGATCTTAAGCCTGCAGGCTATTTTGTAAAGCCACCTATGCAGACCAAGATTATAAATGCAATTGAGAACATCTTCCTAAAACAGGCCGAGCAATAGATTTAATTGATAACCACCTGGCAAATTCTATAGCCAGGTGGTTTTTTACGCAAAAAATTCATAGTATGGATGAAGAATTTTCAACATTTTTACACATTTATGCAATAAAATTTTTTTATCTAAGGGGACTGTATTACGCATTGGAGGGCAATATATGAATTTTAAGAAAATTGGAACCAAAATGTTAGTAATGATTTTGCCGGTTTTGGTATTAGCCCAGATTGTTCTTACGATTATATCGGCTACATCCAGTGAGTCTTTGGTAGATAAGAAGACTCAGGAATCTATGCAGGCAGAACTTCGAGCTAACAGCTCAGAGGTAACAGGCTACCTTCAGGATGTAGAAACATTGGCAAATTCTATAGCAATCAGTGTTGCTTCATCTTATACCTACACTGAGTGGGCGGCTTATGAGAAGATGTTACAGGATATGATTGCAACCAATGATATTGTGCTAGGCTCAGGTCTTTGGTTTGAACCATACGCCTATGATCCTGAACAGCAGTATTATGGTCCTTATGTATACAAGGATGGTGGCAATGCAGTAACTACTTGGGAGTACAGCAATGCCGAGTACGATTATTTCACTCAGGAATACTATACCAATGCAATGGGTAGTGATAAGCCAATGATTACAGACCCTTATTATGACCCTACTTCCGGAACAATCATGTCCTCTTGTTCAACTCCAATTGTTGTTGGTGGAAAGAAGATTGGTTGTGTAACAGTTGATATTGAGCTATCAGCCATCACAAAC
Organism: Pseudobutyrivibrio sp.; assembly: GCA_017934625.1. Taxonomy (GTDB): domain Bacteria; phylum Bacillota; class Clostridia; order Lachnospirales; family Lachnospiraceae; genus Pseudobutyrivibrio. The sequence continues at coordinate 3,160 of JAGBJE010000036.1, forward strand.
ATCATAGGAAATATCAAGGTGGGCGAGACTGGCGTAGGTATTCTTACTGGTGCTGATGGTCTTTTAATAGCAGGCTACGATGATACCAAGGTTCAGGAGGGTGCAAATCTTACAGCTGATGACAATGCTTCAGTGGTAAAGATGATGAACACAGTTATTGCTGATACCAATGGTGTAACCGGCTATTCAGATGGCAAGAACGATTATAAAGTTTATTTTGATACAATCGGTTTAACAGGCTGGAAGCTGATGGTAGCCATCCAGGCCTACGAGCTTATGCAGCCTATCTACCAGCTGATTAACAAACTTATTGCAGTTTGTATTGTTGCAATTATCGTTGCA
>JAGBJE010000037.1 GCA_017934625.1 Pseudobutyrivibrio sp.
GAAATCAAGGATATTGCTGGTGGTCTTTTTAAATAATTATCGGGGGATGAGATGGAAGATTTGAAAGCAGGGGAATTAAATATGTCAGTATCTGCTGTATGCAGGAACGAGCATGGTGATAAGTATGCGTTTGTCACCTTTGCTGATGGAGTAAGAACAGCCGAAGGAAAAATACCTGACTGCAAAATAATCAAAAATGATGGCTTCGCAGAAATCGAAGTGCAGCAGCTGGAAAGATATTTGAAGGAACATCTTACGGACCTAAAAAAGACGGCTGCTTCTATAGATATTTTTTCTGCTTTTAAAGGTGAATAAGTTAGAGGATCAAGAATAATGACAGAACAAACAATTGCTAGAATCAGAAAATTTACAGAAGACCGTGACTGGGACCAGTTTCACGCACCAGTTCATTTAGCAAAATCTATAGTGATAGAGGCGGCGGAATTGCTTGAGTGTTTCCAGTGGGATGATGACAAATATGACGTAGAGCATGTTAAGGAAGAGCTGGCAGATGTGATGGTTTATTGCCAGAATCTAGCAGATAAGCTTGGCGTTGATCCTGATGAAATTATCAATAAAAAGATGGACCAGAACGAGGCTAAGTATCCTGTGGAGAAGGCCAAGGGCAGTAGTGCAAAATATAATGAATTATAGACGTTAATGGGGATAACTATGGGAAAGCTTGTACGTGATCTAATACCTGAGATAGCTGATGATAAGTTCATCTGTATCTAGGTGATTATCAATAGTATGTATATATGAATAGAGGCAAAAGTATGTTAGACTAATATTAGTTTATTGAGGTTGTGAGGTCTGGATATGAGCTATCAGAGAAGATTGATTAATTACACAGTTGCTTGCGTAAACATGTTTGCTGATACATTTAATATGAGTGTTAAAGAGGCATATAGATATCTTAGGGATTATAAAGGTATAGCGTTTTTAAAAGACTTTTATGAAGAGGAACACTTACTTTCATTTGAAAATGTTGTTGAAGATCTTCAAGTTCTTTGTAGACGAAATGGAGGCAATGTATGATTCTTTATCATGGAAGTAATGTTGACATTAAGAATATTAGCTTATCAGCATGTAGACCAAATAAGGATTTTGGAAGAGGATTCTATTTAACTGATATTCCGGAGCAAGCTGAAAGAATGGCTGAACGAGTATCAAGGATCTATGGTGGAAATCCTGTACTAAATATTTATGAAATAGAAGATTCTATTTTTACGAGTTCAGATTTGAATATTAAAGATTTTGGACTAGAGACATCGGAAGAATGGGCAAGATTTGTTATGAATAACAGAAATCGAGATTTTTCAGAGTATTCCAGTCTGCTTTGCAATTTGGATTCCAAATATGACATAGTAATTGGGCCTGTTGCTGATGATAATATGGCCATGCTCTTCAGGCAATATGAAAATGAAGTAATAGATTTTGATACCTTGTTAAGAGGTATGATATATAAAAAGACATCATCACAGTATTCATTTCATACTGAGAAAGCTATTTCACTTTTGAGGAAGGTAAGTTATGAATGAGAAAAAACAATTAATAGAGTTTGTAGTGCAGGATGTAGTGGAAATGATTTCGAAAGATATGCAAATTGACTATGAAGATGCAATGAATTATTTCTATGAATCTCAGATTTTTGATAAGTTGCAAGATGTGAATACTGGACTTTACCGCGAAAGTTCGGCTTATGTGTATGACTTATATAAAGATGAATTAAACTTTGGTCATATAGTGCAGGCTGAGATTTAATACATTAGAACCAGGCTATTAACTAGGCTTATGGGCTAAAAGAAATGCTACAGGGGCAGTTGTTGTAAAGTATCTTTTAACAGGCAAGAGCGCTGAGAAATCAGGGCTTTTTTTACAATACTGGTATAAATAATGGGTGAGCACGTAACTATTAGGATATTTGTGTGATTAAGGAAAATTTCATAAAACTAGTTAATTGTTGTAAATCGATAGTTTATATTTGACGAGGAGGATATTAACTATGAGTAGAAAAGATTTTGGAGCAAAGCCACTAAGTTATCCACAGCCAGTGTGGATTATTGCAACTTACGACGAGAATGGTGTTCCTAACGCTATGAACGCCGCTTGGGGTGGCATTAGTGAATCAAATGAGGTTTCAGTTTGCCTGTCGGTAGGACATAAGACCTGCAAGAATTTTGAGAAGACAGGGGCTTTTACCATCAGTATGGCGGACGCAGATCATGTGGCAGCATGTGATTATGTAGGCATTGCATCCGGAAATAAGGATGGGGACAAGTTTGCAAAGGCTGGATTTACTGCTACAAAGAGTAACCATGTGAATGCACCTATTATTAATGAGCTTGCTGTTTGCCTGGAATGTAAGGTAAAGAGCTACGACCACGACAGCTGCATCCTAAAGGGCGAGATTGTTAATGTCAGCGTTGATGAATCTGCTATTACAGATGGTAAAGTAGATGTGAGCAAAGTTAAGCCTATTACATTTGATCCATTCAACAATACTTACCATGTAGTTGGCGAGAAGGTTGGTGATGCCTGGGGCAGCGGAAAGAGCTTGATGTAAATTTACGAGAGGAAATGAAAGCACCTGGTGCTAAACCAGAAAAGAGGATGAAATTACAACGATTAGATGAAAACCAAATAACAAAGCTTTATCAAGAGCACATGGTTGTAGATTTTCCAAAGGATGAGCTCAAGCCACTGAATATGATTTTAAAGTCGGTGCAGGAGGGCTTTTATGATTGCTTTGGACTATTTGAAAATGAGAAGATAGTTGGCTACACTTTTATGGTAAAGCAGGAAAACAGCTATCTTATAGACTATATAGCAATTTTCCCAGAGCACAGAAATAAGGGTGTAGGAGCCAATCTTCTCACTTTGATAGATGACTATCTTGGTGATGCAGATAGAATCATAGGAGAGGTAGAAGACCCAGCTTATACAGATGACGAGGAGCAAAAAACACTTCAGACCAGGCGCTTGGGATTTTATCTGCGCAACAATTGTTATGATACCGGTTTGCGCGTGGAATGTTTTGGCGTCAAATTTATCATCCTAGAAGCTGGCAAGAAAAGATGCCGCGATAAGGATGAGGTATGGGATTTATATTCGCTTTTTTATAAAAAGTTCTTATCGGAAGAACGATTTGAAAAGAATATTTGGCGAATATCCGACACTGTATAGATTTAAAATCACTCCCCACCAAGGTAGTTGCTGGTGGGGAATTTTAATGTGAATGGCATGTATTGCATTTAGGAGGCAGAATGGATTTTAAGAGAGAATGGGCTAGAAGCAGGGATGAACTGGTGCAGGCAATAAGGAGCCTTGGATTTCCAGATGAGCTGGGAGAGCAGATTGCAAAGATGTTAGGTAGCCCAAAGGCAATGCAACGGATGATGGCATATCTTTACAACGTAAAGCCCAATACTGCGGAGCTTATTGTCGACGAGGCACTTGCTATTTGTAGCGATATAGATAGATGGCGGGAAAAGAAAGCCAGCGAAGAAGCCAATGCCAAGTATAATGAAATGCGATACTTCGGGTTTGATGAGGAGTAGGAATGAAGACAATACGTGTAGTTGCAGCAGTAATTAAAGCCAAAAATGAACAGAACAAACCAATAATCTTTGCTACTCAGCGTGGCTATGGAGATTACAAAGATGGTTGGGAATTTCCAGGTGGAAAGATAGAAGAAGGTGAGACTCCACAGGAGGCACTTAAGCGTGAGATAATGGAGGAGCTTGACACAGAAATAAGTGTTGGCGAGCTGATTGATACTATTGAGTACGACTATCCTACATTCCATCTTTCAATGGATTGCTTCTGGTCTGAAATAGTAAGTGGCGATCTGGTTTTGAAAGAACATGAGGCTGCTAAGTGGCTTACAAAGGAGCAGCTAGGTGATGTAGATTGGCTTCCAGCTGACATTACTTTGATTGATAAGATTAATGCAGCAATATAGTTGATTAGGGATGATTATTTAAGTGAAAGAATTAGTTAGATATCACATGGTTTTCTCAGGCCGTGTGCAAGGCGTTGGATTTAGGTATAAGGCTAATTATGTTGCCAACCAGTATCGCCTGACAGGGTATGTGAAAAATGAATATGATGGTTCTGTTACAGTAGAAATCCAGGGCTCTGAGCAGGAAATTTATATGTTCCTAAAATCTTTGACGAATGATAGATATATCGATATTTATGATTTAAAGAAGGAAAAGATTCCTGTGGAAGATGATGAAAGAGGGTTTATAGTTCAGTATTGAAAGCATATTAGTAGTTGTAGGTAATGACACATTTGGATAGGTTAAGATAAGAAAGAATATGGCAAAATCGTTTAGAAAAATTGATATGAAAGCGGAGGATGCACTTGCAACTTTCATGGATAAGAATTTTTATTCCAAGCTTCATGATAAGGATGGCAATCACGTATCATATGAAAGAAAAACTGATATATCTAGTCAGCTGAATGGTATTGATGTGGAACTGATTGTTGGAAATCGGCATTTCTTTATTGATGAGAAGGCATCCATATATTATAGCAATGCAATGATTCCTACATTCGCATTTGAGATTAATTCTATGCAGCATGGGCATGAACAACCTATTGATGGTTGGTTTATAAATGAAGATTTAAAGACAAATTATTATATGCTGATTTGGCCGAATGTTAAATGCGAATTGACAGATGGAAAGTGGATAAGAAAGAATCCTAGTGAAATCCAGTATTCAGATTTTACAATTATTGAGGCCATGCTGATTGAAAAGAAAGACCTTGTTAATGAAGCAATCAAACATGGTTGTGATAAAGTTCATCTTATTGAATATGCTATTGAATTAAGAGAGATGATGGGAATCAGCAATGAGCGTAAAGATATTAAGGTGGATGATTATTTCAAAATAACTTATACAGGGGCACTTAATGAAAAACCAATTAATGTAGTTATTCAGAAGTCGGTACTTAAGAAAATTGCCAAGGCTACGTATCTTATTTCCGAAGATGGCTATGCTGAAATATAAGAGGAGGCAGTATGGGGCAGAGAGAAGTTAGATTTGAAGATTTGGAAAATGCTGATTTATATGTGGATTGCATATATAAGGGTGGTACTCTACCGAATATGTCAGCTGAACCTTTTCACAAACTTATACCAGGATGTGAAAATGCGGGAGGCTTTAGAAAAAAGCTTAGAGAAGATGGTTCTGGTAAGTACGCATATGTGGTTCTGTATACTTCCATGGAAGAGCTAGAGTGGCCGGATTATCTTGATGAAGAGACAGGTATATTTAGGTATTATGGAGATAATCGTGAGCCAGGTCGCAAGCTGACCGATACGAAGAAAAAAGGAAATAAAATACTTGAGATGGTTTTCAACTTGTTAAATGAAGGCGTTAATCTTGAAGACTTGCCTCCATTCTTTATCTTTAAGAAGACTGGAGTGGGGCGTGATGTCCAATTTCTTGGATTAGCTGCGCCAGGTAATCCAAAGATATCTCCCGATAAGGATTTAGTTGCGTTTTGGAGAACAGTAAAGGAAAAGCGGTTCCAAAATTATGAGGCATATTTTACTATTTTAGATACTGGGGATAAGCCTATCTATAGGAACTGGATTGAGTCTTTAATCTATGACCATGATAATAGTTTGCAGTATGCTCCAGAAGCATGGCAGCGTTTCATAAAACTTGGTCGTAATGGAATTACAGCGTTAACCGCTCCGAGAATGCACAAAATCCCTACAAGATTTGAGCAGCTTCCTGCCGGTAGTGATACAGAAGGCTTATTATGTCTTGATGCTATTAGAAATCATTACAATGATTTCAGCCAGGGGTTCGAGGCTTGTGCAACAAGCATAATCGGTAAGATGGATACAAATTTCGTGGATTTTTCACTCACAAGACCTTGGCGAGATGGTGGTCGAGATGCACTTGGCTTCTATTCTATAAGTGCAGGTGGTAAAGTGAATTCACCTTTAAAGATTGATTGTGCCTTAGAGGCAAAATGTTATTCTCCGTCCCATGGCGTAGGGGTAAAGGAAATGTCTCGTCTAATTTCACGTATAAGATATAGACAGTTTGGAATAATGATTACTACAAGCTATGTTGATAAGCAAGCATATCAAGAGGTGGTTGAAGATGGACATCCAATACTTATTGTTTCCGCTGTTGATATAGCAGGTGTTTTACGTAAAAATGCAATCAACTCTTCAAACGTAGAAGAATGGTTAAAATCTGTGGATAATACAGATAAAAGAATAATGGCATATTATCAAGGAATTAAAAATCTTTTAAATAAGTAGTTAGGGGTTTCTTAATGTTTAATGAAAAACTTGGTTACAATCCAGCTAGTCCAGATAGCATAGAAGAATATGCAAAAAAGCTAGAGGACAATACTTTTTTCGAGATAATTAAATCAAGAGGAATTGAAGAGCAGACAGCCGTTCAGGCTTATGCCAATAAGCTTCGAAAAGGCGGATTGGGTAATCTTCTTGAGGAAGTATACTTTGGCTATAAAGCTAATTCTAATCAAGAGGCAGATTTTCCAGAGGCTGGTGTTGAACTTAAAACTACACCATATGAAGTAACAAAGAAGGGTGAACTACGAGCGGGAGAGCGCTTGGTTCTTACTATGATTAATTATGATTGCCCAGTAGAAGCTGATTTTTATAAGTCTCATGCCTGGGAGAAAATGCGTCTTATTTTGCTAATCTATTACTGGAGAGACAAGAGGCTGGATAGCAATCTTCTTTATCCCATTAAATATGTGAAGATGTTTACGCCTCCAGAGACAGATTTGGAAATTATAAAACATGATTATATGTACATTATAGATTTGATTCAGCAAGGACGAGCCCATGAACTTTCTGAGGGAGATACAATGTATCTTGGAGCTTGTACAAAAGGTGCCAATGCTGAAAAGAGTACTGTGCCTCAGTTCTATGGAGATAAAACACCTGCAAGAAAGCGGGCATTTTGTTTTAAGAATTCCTATATGACATATGTGCTGAATCATTATATAGCAGGTGATTCAAGTGATAATTCTATTTTGAAAGATGCTTCTATTTTGAAGGAGAAATCTTTTGAAAATATACTTACAGATATTGTTAGCAAATATGTTGGTAAGTCAGATAAAGAATTATGTGAGGATTTTGGACGAGAGTATAACAATAATAAGGCGCAGTGGAATGATTTAACTTGGAAGATTCTTGGCATTAGAGATGAACATGCTGATGAGTTTGAAAAAGCCAATATTAAGGTTAAGACGATTCGTGTAGAAGAGAATAATAAAATCGTTGAAAATATGTCATTTCCACCATTTAAGTTTATGGATTTGGTGGATGAAGAATATGATGAGTCTACTTTGCATGATTATTTTGACGAGACGCGTCTTTTCTTTTTCATCTGGAAGAAAGATGGAGATGTCTATCGTGTAAAGGGGTGTAAGCTTTGGAATATGCCATACCATGATCTAGATGTTGTAGTGCGTCGTGAATGGGAACAGTATAGACGCATTATTCAATACGGCATAGAGTTTACAAAGCATATTGACTCAAAAGGAAAAATTAGCTTCTCTAATAATTTACCTAACAAAAGCGAAACAGAGATTATTCATGTTCGCCCACATGCCGCAAAGGCAGCGTACAGATTCAACAATGGTGAGGAATATGGAAATGTGAATAGAGACGCTAATGTTTTGCCAAATGGCGAATATATGACGACACAGAGTTTCTGGATAAATAATTCATATATTCTGGAGCAAATTAAAAATATTCTAGATGAAAGTGAAAAATGATCTAGACATTAATTAATAAATGATGTAATATATGATATAGAAAAAAGAACGATCGTTCATACGTTCGTTAAAACAAAGAATAGGGAGATATTAGTGAATAAAACGGTTTGTGAATTATTCGCAGGAGTTGGTGGATTCCGCTGTGGATTGAATAATATAAAGACATTAGAAGATACAAGTAAGCCAGAAAAATGGGATACTGTCTGGTTTAGTCAGTGGGAACCAGTTGATAAAAAAATTCAGTGGGCTCATGATTGCTATGTGAATAGATTTGGTACATGTCTTGATTTAAAAGGTAATGATACAACTAATTGTGATATTAATGCGGTAGATAAAAATGATATTCCAGAACATGCATTGTTAGTCGGTGGATTTCCATGTCAGGATTATTCAGTGGCATCATCACTTGCTACATCAAAGGGACTTGAAGGGAAGAAAGGTGTTCTTTGGTGGGATATAAGAGATACATTAGAGGCAAAGCAGCCACCATTCGTTTTGCTAGAAAATGTAGATAGACTAATAAAAAGTCCTGCTAGCCAGCGGGGAAGAGATTTTGGTATTATCTTGGCTTGTTTTAGGGATTTAGGATATACAGTTGAGTGGCGTGTAATTAATGCAGCAGAATATGGATATCAGCAGCGCCGCAGAAGAACTTTTATTTTTGCCTATCGTGAAGATACTAAGTATGCTGGGATAATGAATAAGTCTACAAAGTATAATCGTATGTTTGGAATAGAGATGCATAGATCCAGCATGGGCAAAACTATTTATACAGCTGGTTTCTTTGCTAAGTCTTTTCCTATTGTCGAGGAGGATTATAAGAAAATTAGGATAACAGAATTGCCAAAGGGGATAGGTGAACTGTCTGAGAACTTTAGCTTTCCATTTGAAAATACTGGTATTATGAAAGATGGTATCGTATATACGGTAAAGACAATACCTGATTATCATGGTAAGCAAATTACATTGGGGGATGTTATGGAAGAGAATGAGGTACCAGAATCTTTCTTTATTCCTGATGCAAAACTGTATTATACAAATCCTGACGTTACTCATAGTGATGAGACACATGAAAGATTACCTGATGAATCGCGTAAGACTTGGCAGTATTTGAAGGGAGCAAAAAAACTTCCAAGAAAAGCAGCTACGGGTCATGAATACATTTTTTCAGAGGGAGCTATCCCAATGATTGATGAGTATGACAAGCCTGCTAGAACAATGCTTACAAGCGAAGGGGGATTTAGCAGAACCACTCATATCGTAAGAGATAAAGTGACAGGCAGAATTAGATTGTTAACTCCAATCGAAATGGAACACATTCAAGGATTCCCTTCTGACTGGACTAAGGAGTGTTTAGTTGATGGTGAGAAGGTGGAAATGCCATTGAATAAGCGTAGATTCATGATGGGGAATGCACTTGTAGTGAATCTGATTGCGCAGATGGAGCCTCAGTTGGATGAGATAATTGGGGCGGAATAATTGAATAAGCAATATAATACTATTAACTTGGAAATGGATTTAGAATAATCATTATGGTTAAACAAATAGTTAGAGATCAAATCTTCCTACAACAAAAGAGTGAGCCCGCTACAGAGGCGGATGCCCAGGTGATTGTGGATTTGATGGATACTTTAAAAGCAAATCTAGATAGATGTGTTGGAATGGCTGCAAATATGATTGGAGTGAAAAAGCAAATCATTGTGGTGGCCGCTGGCCCCTTTATATTTCCTATGGTAAATCCTGTGATTACGAAAAAAAGCGGCAAGTATGAAACGGAAGAAAGCTGCCTGTCACTGGATGGTGTAAGACCATGTGTGAGATTTGAGGAAATTGAAGTGGATTATCTGGATCAGAACTTTCAGCCTAAGCATGGCAAGTACAGTGGATTTACAGCTCAGATTATTCAGCATGAAATTCAACATTTTAGTGGCGAGCTGATTTAGTAGAGCGGTATGAGAAGAGATAGCTTTATGAACAAAAATCGAACTGAAATTCGAATATATTAATGCAGTATTTTTCGAAAGAATGTTCTATAATACTCCCATGAAATAAGAAAGGTGCAATATGAAATGGGAGAATTATACACGGAATTTGCTTATGATGATGCATTCAGAACAATGACAGTTAAATGCGATGATTTATTATTGCCATTTTTGAATTACACGTTTGGAGAGCATTATGATAAGACTGCTATGGTTATCAAAGAAGCCAATGAACACCTCATCGATAGAGGCATAGAGGTTAATGAAAGGCGTATCACAGATGGTCTTGTCCAGGTTAGCATGGATGGAGTTGTAAAGAAATATCATACCGAATGTGAATCTTCATCAGATGATGGGACAATTTTAATTCGTTTATTCGAGTATGATGCGCAAATAGCTTTAGAGGATAGAGCATATAATAATTACCGACTAAAGGTTAGATTTCCAAATACTGCAGTTTTATTTTTGCGTAGTAGGCGTTCAACCCCAGAGGAAATGTATGTGGATATTGAAACTCCAGGTGGGGAATGTTCATATCCGGTAAGGGTCGTAAAGTTAAATGAAATTAATATTGATGCTATATTTGACAAACATTTATATTTTTTGATTCCATTTTATCTGTTTACAAGAGAAAGTGAGTTTCCGCTCATGGAACATAATCCAGATAAAGTAGACGAGCTTTTGAGAGAGTATGATATTATTTTAAGCCGACTCACCGAAGCAGTAGAAAATAATTTCTTGTCAGCATTTTCTAGGGGTGTTATCATAAAATTAATAAAAGAAGTAAATGAAAAACTTACTAATAAATACAAGAATGTTAACGAGAGAGTAGGTGAGTACATGGGAGGAAAAGTTTTAGATATAGACATCATAAAAGCTCATGATGAAGGTGTTGCCGAAGGAGAAGCACGAGGAGAAGCACGAGGAGAAGCACGAGGTGAAGCACGAGGTGAAGCTAAAGGCGATATTTCTGCAATCAAAAATCTTATGAAAAACGCTGAAAAAACATTTGAACAAGCCTGTGAATTGCTCGGAATTAATAAGGAAAAGCAGAATATTTATAAGAACCAGATATAAAGCTAATCCCTGCCAAATATCATTTTGGTGGGGATTTTTTATAGAGGTAGAATTAGTAAATCGTCTATAGTTATGAAAGGTACGCTATGTATTTAATATCTGCTTATTTCGATGAAAACACAAATAATGTTTTAAAAGGTTACATTGAAAAAGTGGCCCAGGCAACAGAAAATGATTTTATGTTAGCGAATAATGTTCCACCACATTTAACCTTGTCAGCCATTGAAGCTAGAAGTGTTGATGTGTTAGTGCCTGCATTTGAAATGCTTGATGGCAAAATTTCAAAGGGAGCTATTTCTTTAATAACCGTAGGGCAGCTGATGCCAAAGGTTTTGTATGTGGCACCTTATCTGAATGAATATTTGCAGAATCTTGAACAGCAGGTGATTGATTGCTTTAACGACATCCCTGATACATCTATCAGTCACTACTATCGCCCATTTTCGTGGCTGCCTCACATTACATTGGCTAAGACCCTCAATGGGGAGCAGATGGTTACAGCAGTCCAGCTGATGCAAGATTTTAAAAGATTGGATGCTAGTATTGTGCGCCTTGGACTAGCAAAAGTTAATCCACATGAGGATGTGAAGATTATAGAACTGGATTAAATGAGAATGTTTCTAAGAAATAGAGAAAATTATGTAGATTTTTGTAATCAGCAAGGAGAAAACATGACATCAAAACTTATAGATATGAATAATTATGCTAGAAAGGAACATTTTGATTACTTTCGCACCATGCAATATCCTTATGCTGGCGTTACTTGTGACATTGAAGTAAGTAAGCTGCTTGAATACAGTAGGGCGAACAATCGCTCATTCTATCTTACTGTGTTACATGCGGTGGCCCTTGCAGCTGATGGGGTGCCAGAGCTTAGACAGAGAATAAATGGTGAAAAGATTATTGAATACTCAGAGTGTCCAACATCTCATATCGAATTAAAGCCTGATAAGACATATTGCTATTGCACTCTACATCATCATATGTCTTTGAATGAGTATTATGCTCAGGCTGAGCAGGCTCGCATAGCTTGTGTATCTAATGGAATTGAGGAAAGTGGTGATGTTGATAGCATGTATTTTATATCAACTGTACCATGGATTCATTATACAGCACTTGTTCAGCCAGTGGCAGGTGGTGACGAGTCTAATCCAAGGTTTACCTGGGGCAAATATGAAGAGTCTACTGATGGTAAAATTTTCATGCCAGTTTCCATACTAGCCCATCATGCTTTGGTTGATGGTATTCAGATTGCTCAGTTTTATGATAATTTAAGAAAAGAAATAGAGGAATATGCTTAGTAAAACACATATAGCGATTGGATAAAGAGAAAGAGCCTGTCCTAGTAATTTAGGAACAGGCTCTTTTAGAATGTTATCAATCAAATAGATAGTATCAGAAAAAGATAAGATAAATGTATTTCTGACATATTTTGTCGATTTATAGGCATAAATGGTATACTAACAGCAGATTATTAGTTACGAAGGGGATGTTTATGCTTAGAATAGCTATAGTTGAAGATGAGAAAGAGTGTCAGGCAAGCTTGGTAGAGCATCTTTCCAAGTATGAGAAGGAGCATGGGGACAATTTTATAGTACGTACCTTTTATGATGGTATAGATATTTTAGATGATTACACATCAGAATATGATTTGATTTTTCTAGATATCCACATGAAATTTCAGGATGGTATGACAACGGCCAAGAAAATCAGAGAGCTTGATGATAGTGTAATTATTGTGTTCATTACAGCATTGGCTCAGTATGCTATAGAGGGCTATAAGGTAAATGCTCTAGACTTTATACTAAAGCCAGTTGTGTATGAGCAACTGGAAGGTACTCTGGATAAGGTGCTAAAGATTGCTGATAAATACCACAAGAGTAAGGAGATAATTGTTGCAGATGATGGTGCTAAGCGCAAAATTGATACAGAGGATATATATTATATAGAGGTTGTTGGACATACAATTGTTATACATAGTAAAGCTGGGGTATTTGAAACCCGAGGAAAGACTCTTAAGGCGATTGCGGAGGAACTAAATGAATTTGGATTTGTTCAAAGTGGACAATCACATCTAATTAATCTTAAGTTCGTGGATAAAATCAAAGGAGATGTTGTAACAGTGGCAGGTGATGATTTATTCCTTAGCAGAAGCCGTAAAAAGGATTTCATTGCTGCTTTTGCAGAATATGTGGGAATGGAGATATAGTATGGCTAGTTCATTTAATATAGGATATATTTTAGAAATGCTGTTACCTGTTATTGGAATTTGCATTGTACTTAACAAGAAAAAGCATCCTCTTATTAAAAGCATAGTTTGCGTTGGAATAGGGATATTGTTTGATGGAATTATGACTAGCGTACTAAAATTTTTGGGATATGCAGGGACAGGTTATGCTGACATAACACCCTCTACCTATATTTTTTTATTATGCTGGTTTATGTCTATTTGGATAGCGGTAATAGTTGGAATCTATTTTGCATGTGATGTAAATATACATGAGGCGATTTATCTTTTTGCTGTCAGCTATGGAATAGAGCATATTTTTTATTGCGTAAGAGAGCTTGTAGATTATACTACAGGTGGAATGATTTCAGATCATCAGCCTGTTCTTTATACAGTATGTTTGATATTGTCATTTTTAATGGCATATTTTTGGTTTGCAAAGCGAGCCGTGAATAATGGAAAATATTTGATAGAGACACTTTCGGCTACAACTGCGACGGTCATTATCCTTGTTGTAGTTTGGTGGATGAGCATAATCGCAAGCTTTAACAATATAGGGTACATACATGCTATTTATGCAATACTTGCTTGTCTATTTATTCTTGTTAATCAACGGGCACAGCTCATCAATGAAAATGAGAAGCAGGAATTTAGATTAAAGGAACAGCTGTGGAAGGACACTCAGGTGCGCTATCAATTCTCCAAAGATGCAATGGCAGTTGTAAATCAACATTATCATGATATGAAGCATCAGATAAATGTGTTGGCTAATATGGAAAATGACGAAAAGCGCCGTGGTATCTTAGCTGAGATGGAAAATGATATCGCAGTATATGATGCAGTGGTGCGCACAGGAAACGAGTTGCTTGATACAGTTCTGACAGAAAAGAAGCTGATTTGCCATAGCAAAGATATTAACATGAGTTGTATAGCAGATGGTGAACAGCTTAGATTTATGAACGAGATTGATTTATATACTCTGCTTGGCAATGCTTTAGATAATGCCATTGAAGCTAATGAAAAGATTGTAGATACATCTAAAAGATGGATATCTGTTCAGATTCAAAATAAAAAGGGAATTGTGTTATTAGAAATCTTAAATCCCTTTGTTGGAAGTATCAAAATGAAAAATGGTTTACCAGTAACATCTAAAAAGGATAAACTTAGTCATGGATTTGGTACTCAAAGCATAAAAACTATTGTTGATAAATATAACGGACAGATGGTAATAAAAACAGAAAATGACAAGTATTTACTTAGGATAATATTTTCGTAAATTAATTTGCCAAATATGACAAAAAACATGCAGGCTGTGACAAAGCCTGCTTTTTTTGTAGTGATTTTGCTATTCTCAGATTAAAGTTATCAATCAGGGTTAAACCCGAAGAAAAGGAGAATGTAAATGAGTAAAGGAAGGAAAATTGTAGGAACAAGTATCCGTTCAATATTAATTATCGTATTTGCGGTAATCATATTTGCGGTAAACAGCATCCTACCAAATTATGCCAGAATGCTGGATAGTATGATTAATGGCATAAACACAAAAATTGATAATTCAGATGTTGATACTGCAGGATTAGATCTTCAGTACAACAAGGCCGATTATGATGCTGATTCAATCAAGCCAGAGGAAGCAAAGCTTCATCAGAAAATCGCTGATGAAGGAACAATCCTGCTTGAGAATGAAGATGGCTTCTTACCTAAGACTGCTGATTCTACATTTAGTTTCTTTAGTGTGAATTCGGCAACGGTTGCTGCAAATGACAGCATGACGGGTGGAAGAAGCCTTGCTGATATTTTTGATGCAGCAAACGTATCTATTAATAAAACACTTTTTGATTATTACAAAGAGCAGTCTGAAAGCTATGGCTTAGGAGCAGGCTCGATTTCATTTGGTGATGGGGAGGATTTTTCAATTAATGAATTGCCTCTTTCAGAGCTTAAGTCAAATGATGATGTAATGAAATCTATTGAAGGTACAGTTCCTGTTTATTTCTTAAAGAGAGTGGCAGGAGAGGGAAGAGATATGCCTCGTTCTATGTACAATCATGCTGACAGTGCAGAGGATAAGGCGAAGACATATCTTGAGCCAGATTCAACAGAGCTTGAGATTATTTCATACTTAAATGATAACTTTGACGGAGTAATTCTTGTAAGTAACTCAAATGCAGCACTTGACCTTGATTTTGTAAAGGATTATCCAAATATCAAGGCCGTTATTTCTGCAACAGCAATAGAGTCATTGCCATACATTTTGACTGGTCAGGTGAACCCATCAGGTAGAACTGTTGACACTTTTGCAGCTAATCCACTTGAGTCACCTGCAGCGATGAACTTTGGCGATTACCAGTATTCTGATGCAAATGGTGAATTGACCAAGTACAATTATGTTACTTATGAAGAGGGTATCTATGTTGGATACAAATACTACGAAACAAGATATGAAGATGTAGTTTTAGGCCGTGAGAATGCAGGAGAATTTGATTATGATTCTGAAGTGGTTTATCCATTTGGATATGGATTATCCTATACCACATTTGAATGGTCTGATATGAAGACTACTTGGAATGGTGACACATGTAATGTGGAAGTTACAGTTACAAACACAGGTGATGTAGCAGGTAAAGATGTTGTTGAAATCTATGCTCAGAGCCCATACACAGATTACGATATAGCAAATGGTGTAGAGAAGGCTTCAGTTCAGCTTGTAGCTTATGATAAGACAAATGAGCTTGCAGCAGGAGAGTCTCAGACACTTACACTTAGCTTTGATAAGTCACAGCTTAAGGCTTATGACTCAAATAATGCCAAGACATATATCTTTGACGCTGGCGATTATTATATTACTGCAGCAAAAAATGCTCATGAGGCTGTAAACAACATTATTGATGTAAAGCAGAATGCAAAGACTTCAGAGTCAATAAAGGAAGAAAATGCAGAGCAGCCAGAGGCTACAGAAATTTCAGAGACAGCCAGTACAACTGATTTCGTGTCAGTTTACACACCAGACATTACAGAGGTAGACACTGTTACGTATTCAAAGGACAGCTATTCAGGGGCAGAAATTACTAATCAGCTGGATGATGCTAAGGGTGATGCAACTTATCTTTCTAGAAATGATTGGGTAGGCACTTTCCCAACTCATGATGGTAAGCCAAGTGCTCAGATAAGTACATGGGGTAATGAAATCAATGGAGATGACGGTGCATCTTACACATATACTAAGCCTGCAAGTGATGATTTGATTGCTACACTTGATAGCTTTGAGTCAGGTAATCCTGTAGATAAAGATTCACTTTCAGATACCAAGATTGTTTATGGCGCAGATAACGGTCTTAAGTTAATTGATATGCGTGGACTTGATTACAATGACCCACTTTGGGAAGACTTGTTAGATGAAATTACAGCTGATGAAATCTATAATGCAATCGGCGTCAGCGGATATGGAATTGAATATATCAAATCTATTGAAAAGCCATTTAATATGGATGCTGATACAGCAGCAGGTCTTATCTATGGTGGAACCAGTGCCATGTTCCCAAGTGCAATGACACTTGCACAGTGCTGGAATCCTTCACTTGCATTAGAATTTGGAACAATGATTGGAAACGAAGGTTTACTTGGTGGCGCAGATGGTTGGTATGCTCCATCAATGAATATTCACCGTACACCATTTTCAGGAAGAAACGGTGAGTATTATTCAGAGGATGCATTCCTTTCAGGAACTGTTGCTTCAAACGCTGTAACAGGTGCAGCATCAAAGGGTATGTACACTTACATTAAGCATTTTGC
>JAGBJE010000038.1 GCA_017934625.1 Pseudobutyrivibrio sp.
AGCAATATGGCAAACAGACCAATCACATTATCAATTAAAGACATAATGCATGATTACAGAGTTTCCAGGTCTACAGCTTACAAGTATGTACAAAGGTTTGAAGCAGCAGGCGGAAAATCCCACAGAGATTGTGGTGTTCACAGAGTCTACAGCAGAGACTTTGACGAATGGTACTTTGAGGGAATGCCTGAAAAAATTGAAAGGGAGACAATGGGGGATGGAAAAGTACTCGATTTTCTTACCTATAGGCAAAAGGCACTTAGGTATAAGTAAGGCATTGCCTTATATAGGTATCTTAGGAATTGCAGCAGTATCTATGGTTGCAATATCAAATCAAAAGCCAGCAGAGGTTACACCAAAACTAAAGGTTGCATATACCCATGCGACAACAGAAATAGAAACGGAAATTACTTTTGACAATTCAGATGTAATGCCAATAGCAACACCTATGACACCAGAGGACATAGCAGAGGAAGACTTTTTAGGTGAATGCGAATATGCAGCCGCTATGGTTGAAGCCGAAGCTGGCAATCAAGATCTATTAGGGAAAATGTATGTAGCTCAGGTTCTTTATAACAGAGTATACAACTCAGGTAAATTCCCAAACACAATTACAGAAAACATTGAAATGTTGCATCAGTTTACTACTTATGAGAATGGACAGATTGAAAAAGCTCAGTACCACATAAGCGATGAATCATTCGAGGCAGTACGCAGAATATTCATTGACGGCGAAACACTGGATGAAAACATATTGTTCTTTTCTGCTGAAGGCTATAACGGTACAACACCAGCCTTCAAACAGGGGGGGCATTATTTCAGCTACTAGGGAGGGAATCATGCTAACTGAAGAACAAGTACAAAAGAAATTAAAAAAGTATGCTGAGGATTTCAACAAGGCATATAACAAGGGAAACTATAGTGCTGCACATAATTTGTATCTGATAGCTTTAAATGTTTCTACCTTTATGAAATTAGATGAAAGCTTTATGGAGGAACTATTTGGATATTGCTCTGATGACGGCGAACCAGAGGACAATCCTGAACTTGGATTATTTTCTAGAAACGTAGTATCAGAGGTAGATATCATTTGTTGCACTAAAAGAAATGAAGCTTATGAAGACCAGGTTATGAGAAGGAGAGGGCAAGAGGTTGATTATTACAAGAATAAAAAATCAGCCCTGAGATAACTCAGGGCTGAACGACCATAGATTCAACTTAAAAATGGATAAGTTTAAACCTATGTTTATAGTAATAGATTTATCCGAAAAAGTCAAGAAAAATGGGGCTTTTAGGTAGCCCCTAGCACACTTGCTTAACCTTATATCTTTACGACCAATTACTTAAAAATGGAGATTATGTTATGCCTTACATCTTAGAAGAGTGTGAGGCAGGAAAAGTATTAGAGAGAGAATGTTATTTCACTTATAGAGTAAAGAGAAAGTCAGAAAAAAGAGAACCGAAGGTAAGGCCAAGCTCAGAAGCGACTAAAAAATATAATACCAGGCAAAGAATAAAGAAACTAAGAAGGCTCATGAATGAAAATTTTGTAGATGGCGATTATCTGTTAACACTGGATTATTTCAGAAATAACAACATCACTAATGAGCAGATGCAAAAGGAAGTAGAAAAGTTCTGTAGAAAGATGCGAACAGCATTCAAAAAAGCCGGTAAAGAATTTAAGTATATATACACCAAAGAAATAGGGCCCAAAGGATCTAGACACATACACATGCTAATACCTAGATGTGATTTGGAATTGATACGCAAATTCTGGACTAATGGCGGCATCAATGTTAAGCCTCTATATTCCGACGGCCAGTATTCGAAAATTGCCGAGTATTTTATTAAATATTCCGAGAAAACGGAAAGCACTTTATTGTCTCAGGGTGAAAAGGTAGGCAAAGCATATTACCCATCACGTAATCTGAGAAAGCCAAGAGTTAAAAAGAAAGTTGTTTCAGCAAGGCAATGGAGAAAAAATCCAACAGAAAGAAAAGGCTATTACCTTGATAAGGATTCAGTACACGAAGGAATAAGTGAACTAACAGGATATGAATATTTTTCCTACTCACTAATAAAACTAGATTTAGAAGGGGGTCCGCCAAATGGACGAGATTAATATATACACCTATCAGAGTATTAAAAGTACAAAGGCTAATAAATGGGCGTATGTGTATATTCTAGAAACCATAAAAAATGGTGAGCCTAAAACGCTGACAGGCGAGAAAAAGCTATTGAAGTCCACAACAAGAAATGCGGCAGAATTGATCACATTAATTAGCGCACTAAATAGAATAACTAAGAAATGCAAAATAACTGTTTATAGTGATTCTTACTATATAGCAAACGCTTTAAATAGGCATTTACTAGATAAGTGGGTAGAAAATAACTGGATAGATGCCAAAAACAAAGAGGTCGCTAATAAAGAAGAATGGCAAAAGTTGTTGATTTTACTAAAGGCGAACGACATTTCGGTAATAAAAAATATAGAGCCACATTCTTATTACAACTGGATGATAAAGGAGGCTGAAAAAGTTGAGAGTGATAAATCGGATCCTGACGAAGAAAAGACAATCAGAGGACTTACAGAAGATAGTTCACAATTTAATCAATATGACGGACATACCGGCGATAGTAAGGGAACGTCAGAGAATCCAAGACAAGAAAGAATACGCCACCAAATTAAAGCAACAAAGCTAATTAATATTTTTAGAAGTTTAGATAAGCCACTGAAAGATTATAGCACGGCAGAAATTTACGAGATGCAAAAGTGCGCTGAAAATTTAGCGGCGGAACTTAACTTATACCAGGAATATACACGAAAGGAGAAAGAGTAAATGAAACAAGTAACAGGAGCGTGTTTGTATTGCGGACAGACACAAATGATTGAAGTTGCTGACGATTGCAACGACCCAGAAGTTTATGACAGAGCAGCAACGGCTAATTGTAAATGCGACGAGGCACTAAGAGTAAATGCAGAACACCAAGTATCAGAAACTTTCAAGCAAAATGTTGAAAGCACTTTTATTGAGAATCATCAAGAAGTACAAGATATCTTTAAGTTTGCAGCAGAACATCTAGCAAGTGGCAAAATTGCGAAGCTGACTATAAAGATACCTGATAAACGTTTTAAGTTTGAGGCAGTACGAAAGGCAAACGGCGATATTAAATTAGTCGTAGAAACTAAAGATAAAGAGGAAATAGACACATAAAGTCTATAATGCAGCCCAGAGAAGATAGTTATTGCTATTTATGCGCCTACTTACACGGTGATTATTCGGATAAGTACACCGAGGAACACCATGTATTCCATGGAACAGCTAATAGAAAGCTGGCCGAGAAATATGGATTAAAAGTAAACCTTTGCACGTATCATCACACGGCAGGACTAGAGGCGGTTCACTTAAATAATGACGTGGATAAAGCCTTACAGAAAAAAGGACAGATGAGGTTTGAGGAAGTATACACGGACTTAGATTTTCAAAGCATATTCGGGATTAATTATTTGGATGAGTACGACAGAGTACAAAAGCAATCATCTAATGAGCCTGGGTTTAGATTTATTTAGAAAGGGGAACAAAAGGCATGGAAAATAAGATATTAATTGCTGAGCTATTAAGATGCGCATTGCAGCAGACTGATAGCCAAAAGGATTTATCAAACATAAGAATCACAAATGATGGACAACATCAAGAATTGGCAGTGCTGGAATACAATTCAAGCAAAAATAATGTCGTGGTGGATATCAATCATGATTCGGGATTAATGATGATTAAAGACATAATAAATGCGGTGGAATTATGAAAGAGTTAGTATGTGTATTTCAAGTGCCAGACAATTTCGAGCATTTTGAAATTGATGGTCCAGCAATAATGCGAGGACAAATAGAAGATACAGCTGTAACAATCAAAGCAAATCCTATAGAGCTACCTAAAAAGATAATACCAAATGTTATAGATAATGATTACCTATGGATGTCTGAAGGATGGAACGCTTATAGAAAGGAATTATTTAAGCTATCAAAACTAAGGGAGAAATAAAATACAAACAATTGCAAATAAAACAAATAAGGAGAATGCAATGAAACAGGGTAAGAAGTTTTTAAAGTTTAAATTAAATAACGGACAAAAGGTAAAGGCAATCAAGATAGGCAAAACGGACACGGCTATCAAATATATGCTTTACGATTGCTTGGGACCAGAAATGTTTATGAACGAAAACGGCACTACAGAGGGCGGTTTTGAAGAATCTGATATGCGAGAGTACTTAAACAAGGAATTGATCAGATGGTTTAAAGATAGCATGAAAGAAAAGATGGAAAAGGATGAAAACGGAGATTATCTCACACTGCCTACAGAAAAAGAAATATGTTCATTAAAGGACTGGCGAGACAGAATCGCCCTTGATGAAGACGGACATTCTACATGGTATTGGCTTCGTGACGTGGCGGGCTCGACGCACTTTGCGCTTGTGGGCGGCACCGGCTACTGCAGCGGCGGCACCGCCAGCGACAGTCTTGGAGTCCGCCCTGCTTTCTATCTGCACGTTAGTGCGGACAATCTTTAATCTCACGGCGATAGCCGTGTAAAAAGCTTCTTTTGGCAGATTTTATACCACACAAAAAGCCAAGAAGATAAACGCCCTGCTTCAGGCAGGGTAGAAGGGAGAATAAAATGCAAACATTACACATAATTATTGTAGCCACAATAAGTTTAATCTTTGGCGACCTTATCGGCTACGCCATGGGGCATGATGACGGCCGACAAGTTGGATTTAGAGAAGGCTATAACAAAGGACTTAAAGTATCGAGGGAGGAATAATGAGAAAACTAATATTTTATTGCGATAGATGCAAAAAGAAAATTGAAGGCGATGCACACAGACTCAGCGACTATATCATAGACACTGACAGACAGTTGAAAAAAGAAGGTTACTCGCCTAAAGAGTTATGTGAAGATTGCAGCAGGGTTGTAAATTTTATGGCATCTAATGCAGTAGGAATGAATGATACAGATTCTCCCTGCTTTCATGAAATTGAACAAGGCGAGCAAGTTACAGGCAAGTTAGAAAATGCCGGCAACAAGCAGCCTAAAGAAAATTCAGAAGCTAAAAAGCAACTTGAAAGCAAATTAGCTGAGAAAAAAGAATCTCCAAATGAACCAAGTACAGAGCCTAAGATAGAGCCAAAAAAGAAGAAGGTTGATGAAGACAAGGTAATGGCGCTTATTGCGCAAGGCAGAAGTCAGGTATCAGTAGCAAGAGAATTAGGAATCACTCAACCCCAGGTAAGCATGATTGTAAATAAATACAAATAAGGAGAATGCGATGAAACAGGGTAAGAAATTTTTAAAATTTAGATTAGAAGATGGAACCAAAGTAAAGGCGATTAAGATAGGCAAAACAGATACAGCCACTAAATATATGCTTTATAACTGCTTGGGACCAGAACATGTTATGAATGACAAAGATATAAATAAAGGCGGTTTTGGGGCATCCGATATGTGCGAGTACTTGAATAGTGAATTAATCAATTTATTCAAGGATAAAATGATTGATTTGATGCAGCAGGATAAAAACGGAAACCTACTTGTATTACCATCAAAAACGGAAATTCAAAACCTAAGTGACTGGCGAGATAGAATCGCTCTTGATGAAGACGGCGAAAGTACTTGGTATTGGCTTCGCGACGTGGCTTACTCAACGCACCCTGGTATGTCCACGACGGCCTTTGCGAGCGTGGACACCAGCGGCCGTTGCGACAATAACCTTGCCAGCACCCGTTTTGGAGTCCGTCCAGCTTTCTATCTACGAAAGCGCGAATAATCTTTAAGCTCACGGCAATAGCCGTGTAAGTAACAGCTCCTTTTGGCATTTATACCACGAAATAAAAGCCATGATTATACAAAAAGCCCTGCTTTAAGCAGGGCAGAAGGGAGGGTGGGAGTAATAAATGGGAAATAAGATAAAGGCATATTACCCACAGGACGAAGCTTTAAACTTATGGCGAGCTATTCCTGGTACAGATGGAATATATCTCATAAGCCGTGAAGGTGATGTGAGAAAAAGATTTAAAAGCGGCAAAGTAACGGACATAAAGCCACAAACAAAAGCAACAGGCAAAAGCAAACCTAAAATAGTACATCTAACAATAGCTGGAAAGCGCAAAGAATTTACAGTAAGTAAATTGATGCAGATAACGTGGATGGACCCACCTCCGCCAGGAATGGTTGTATATCACAAAAACGGAGAAAAATCAGATAATCACCTAGAAAATTTAGGTTACATCACAAGACATGAGTTAGGCAAAAAAACAGGGCACAAGTCGAATTGTGCAGCAGTATTTAAAATTGATAAAGATCTAAATGAGATAGAAATATATAAATCAGCAAGAGAGGCGGCAAGAAATAATTTTATGGCATATCAAACAGTAATTGACAGATGCAATCACAAGGTTAAAAGCGAGTTTGAAATTGCAGATTATTCTTTCCGCTGGGCGGCAGAATTAGAAACAATGGAGCTTGTTAGCGGTGAGTGGGTGGATGTTTACAGCGGGCGCCAATTACATCAAGCTCCCAAGAATAAATAGAGGTTAAGACAATGCATAACATAGAGACACTATTTAGTCATAAATCTGATGAATGGACTACACCACAAGATTTTTACGAGGAACTGGATAAAGAATTTCATTTTGATTTAGACGTTGCCGCCGATGAAAACAATCATAAATGCGACAAGTATTTTACAGCTAAAGAGGACGGACTCTCCCAAAATTGGGGGGGTGTCGGGTATTCTGCAACCCACCATATAGTGAAATCAGTAAATGGGTTGCAAAAGCGTTCTACGAAACTAAAAAAGATAATACTCTTGTAGTAATGCTAATTCCTAGCAGAACAGACACAAAGTATTTTCACAACTACATTTACGGCAGAGCAGAAATAAGATTTGTAAAAGGCAGGTTAAAGTTTGGAAATGGTAAAAATAGCGCACCTTTTCCAAGCATGCTTGTTATTTTTAGAGGAGCTAATGTGTAATGGATTTTGGTTACTACAACATGGATTGCATCGAGGGCATGAAACAATTTCCTGATAAGTTTTTCGACCTTGCCATAGTAGATCCCCCTTATGGCATCAAAGAGGGAGGGAACAAGAATAAGACAAGAGGAAAGCTGGCAATAAGTAAAGACTATAAAAGCTTTGCAGGAAATGACTTAAAACCACCCGAGCCAGAATATTTCAAAGAACTTTTCAGAGTTAGCAAGAATCAAATAATATGGGGAGCTAATCACTTTATAAGCCTAATTCCTTATGATAGCCATTGTTGGATTGTCTGGAATAAGAAAAATGGAAATACAGACTTTGCAGACTGTGAGCTTGCATGGACTAGCTTTAATACTGCAGTAAGGTTATTCGAGTATAGATGGAATGGAATGTTGCAAGAAAACATGAAAGAAAAAGAGTTTAGGATCCATCCAACACAAAAGCCGGTAGCCCTATACTCATGGATATTAAAAACATACGCAAAAGAGGGAGACATAATTCTTGACACCCACGTAGGCAGCGCAAGCTCATTAATAGCATGCCACAATGCTAGACATAAGTACGTAGGCTTCGAACTAGATCCACATTATTATGAGGTATCAAAGAAAAGATTAGATGCTGAGATAGCACAGTATAGTATTTTTGACTATTTGAAACAGTAGGAGAAACAATGAAAAACGACTACATAAAACCACGAAAATATAAATGTGAAATCTATAGAGACTCAATGCAAAACTATAAAAAGTATGGCATCCCACCAGCACAGCTGATTATAGCAGATGTGCCTTATAACGTAGGTAATAACTTTTACGGCTCAAATCCTGTTTGGTATAAAAATGGGGATAATAAAAACGGAGAGTCTGAAAAGGCACATAAAGCTGCATTCAATTCTGATTTTAATTTCAATCTTTATGAATATTTTCATTTTTGTAGCAAAATGATGAAAAAAGAAGATACAGGAAAACCGAATAGAGGGAGAAGCTCTAACAGTCCATGCATGATAGTTTTCTGTTCTTTTGAACAATTAAACACGCTTATTAATGCAGCGAAAAAACACGGCTTTAATAATTATATTCCCTTGGTATTTATAAAAAACTATAGTCCGCAGGTATTAAAAGCGAATATGCGAATTGTTGGGGCTACAGAATATGCTTTATGCCTATACAGAAACAAATTACCAAAGTTTAGAAATGGAATACAAATAGACGAAAATGGAAAAAACATCAGAGGAACAGGGCAAATGGTGTTTAATTGGTTCAGTTGGGAGCAAGACGACAAAAGCATTCCGAAGATACACCCCAGTCAAAAGCCAGTAGCATTGCTAAAAAGATTAATTTCCATATTCACGGATGAAGGCGATGTAGTTATTGATCCTTGTTGCGGCTCAGGCTCTACATTAAGGGCAGCACATGAGTTAAATAGAAATGCATTCGGGTTTGAAATCGACAAAACATTTTACACCAGGGCAAAAAATGAAATGCTCAATTTCGAAGGCATAACGAATAACACAGGGATTATAGGTCAAACAAACATATTTGATTTTATAAATTAGTGCAGCAGTAGGAGGGAAAAATGATTGAATGGATAAGCGTCAAAGAAAAAACACCAGATATGCACGAAGAAAAAGATGAGGACGGTACTATATACCATGTATCAGATACCGTTTTATGTTGGGACGGTGACGAGCAAGACCCTATAGCAATTGGTGTATATGAGAATGGTAAATGGTACGCAAACGGAATAGGACAACCTGACGTTACATACTGGGCTTTAATCAACGACCCAGAGGGAAAAATAGTTAATTTAGATAGCAGGTGTGGGTGGTAATCCCTAAAATCCGCAAAAAGTCTTCGTAAGATAACACTTAAATACTCTAAATACATATAAATGTGAATAAAATGGCAAAAATCACACCTTGCAAACACTAATTTCGTCTTTGTAAGAGATGATTTAAAGTAATAAAACAAAAAATATCATGTAATAAAGGTTTAAAAACGTTAATTTTACTCTATGCGAGAGATTTTTTGAAAATTAGAGGAAAAAGCATGAAAAAATTTGATTTTTATATCTGTGAAGGACAAATAAGCATCTTTGATTATTTACAACAGGATAAAGAGCCGGAAATAGCAAAGTCTGTTATCAAAACCAATGAATCTGTTACTAAAGCCGAAGAATCTGTTACTAAAACCAAAGAATCTGTTAGTGAACCAATTGCAGCAGTCGAACCTAAAAAGTGTTGCAACACAATCCCATGGTTAGAAAAGAGTAAATGCGTACAATGGGATACAAGCAAACCAAGACGCTACATGATGGCTTATATATGCCCTAAGTGTGGAAAGGTGGCTGTAGATAATACTGGATGGCCTATAAAAGGATATGGTACTTACGAGGAGGCATCAAAACAAGCTTTAGAAACATGGAACAATCCAGACTCAGTATTTGAAATCAAGGACTATAACAATCCTGAAACAAATTATATTCATGTTTACTACGAGGAAGAACAAGAGTGGTTTAATCTGTATGGCATAAAGTATGACGATTACAAGAAACCAATAATAGAGCGTGCAAATGAAGAATACAGAAAGAAAAAAGGCTTATCATGACATTACAAAAGATATTTGCTGAAAAGCAAAAGAGACTAAGAAAAACATTTAAAGAGCAATATTTATTAATCACATACCTTTACTACTATTTAGGCGAGACACCAAACATACCAAGGATATTAGCAGACATTCAGGAAGGTTATTTAACAATCATCTTAGGTGATGACCAAAAGTTTTATTTTTTCTACCTGGATGAAGCTGAGGCAAAAGAGGCAGCAATATCCATGGACGGATATATAATATCAAACACTATAAATATCAAAAAAGGCATTGATTTTACTAAACAGGAGGAAACATCATAATAATTATTGCAATTGCACTTATAACATTACTAATACAAGACGAGGTTTAAAACATGACGCACAAAACAAAGGCTACAGAAGGCAAATGTAAATATCTTACAAACATTTACATAGACACAGACAAAGAAAAGATAACGATTGAGAACACATTGACAGTATTTGAAAGTTTGCAGCAGTCAAATACATTTATACCGGTAAGCAAAAAGATATTAGAGAAATACATATTAGCCGCCATGGTAGAGCAACAAAGACAAAATCGGGGAGAATAAATTGAAAAAGGGAGAAGCGGACATTGAATAAAGAGTTACTAGAACAGTACACATTTATCAAAATTGAAATTGCAGACCTAGAAAAGAGACTGGAAGACACATCACATTCGACAATTGATGTGACAAAGTTGCAGCAGTCACTAAAAACATTGGGGGACATTAGACACAAAATAGAAATTGAAATATATAGCGTTGATGATTCTTTCATGCGTTCATTGTTACGCTTCAGATACATTGATGGCATGACATGGGCTGAGGCTGCAAAAAAGTTCGGTGATGGTTACACACCAGATATGCTGAGGAAAGCACACCAAAGGTTTATCAAAAAATCAGAATAATCTGGGCATGAAGGAAAGTGAGGAAAAAATGAAAGTACCAAGATATAGAGCGCATGGAGACGATACGGACAGAAACTTTGAGGGGTTTTATTTTGCTATGCCAGAAACAACTTATTGTTTTAGCGATGATTATAAAAATGTTCCTGTCAAAGTTAAGCATTATATTGTTTTCTATGAAATGACAGACTGGGGATTGCCTAATCAACCGATGATTGCAACTATTGACCCATCAACGTTAGTTCAAGTGGGCTATGTTGATACTGAGGACGTTAATTACATACCAGAAGAATGGATTAAGGGGGATTTGAAATGACTATGGAAAATAAAATAGTAAAAGTATATGTTCTTAAAGGTTTAAATGGCATTAGTTTAGTTATTGAGAATTATAGAGTTTCAAATGAAAAAATATATGGAATGTTAACCCCAATATATACTTTTGAAGTCGCAACAGATGATATATTACAAGCCATAGGACAAGAATATAATCAATCTGATGATTGCGTGAGTAGACAGGCAACCTTAGATGCAATAATTAAAAAACTATGTATCAAAGACGAAAGCTATTTGTTGCAAAGTGAAAAGGTTATATATAACGTGGTTAAGAATATGTCACCAGTAACACCTACACGCAAGGTAGGAAAATGGATTTATAATAGAGATATTCAAAATTGGGAATGTTCAGAATGCAGTGAAACTCCAAAAACATTAGGATATGTTGGAACATCTGCATTTATGACGGAACATTTTAAGTTTTGCAATCATTGTGGAGCAGTAATGAGAGGGTGCGAGAATGGATAGAGAATCAATAGAAGTGACAAGGACAGACAGAATATATTGTCTAAAGGTAAGCAGCGATTATCATCCAGAAGTATGTGAGGAATGTAAATTCTATCCTAATTGCGACCACATGACACAAGACGATATGACGGAATTAACTATTAGAGATTTGGAAAAGCTGGATAAGATTAAGTGGTTAGTCAATGATGATTGGCTATGTAAATGTAGACCATATCATATATTGCGGATGGTTAGAGAGGTATTAGAGAATGAGCAGAATAACACCATTAATGACATCATTACATGAGGGGCATAAAGCAGAAGAACGATTAAAGTGTATTGATGATATGCTAGTTATATGTAATGACACTAAATCTAATGTATTACAAGCATTTTGGTGGTATAGAAAATACACTAAGGCTAAGTTACAAAAGTTAGAACAAATAGAGCAGATAATCAATAGTTGGGATGGTTCAATAGTATTATCAGCAAATGATTGGAAGTATATTTCAGAAATAAAAAAGGTGTTAGAACAGGAGTAGCTTAAATACATTTTTCTAAAAGCTAAATCAACAATTCTAACTAAAATAATCTAGTTGAAATTTAAGTTAAATATTTAGGAAAATAGATTATGGAAAGTACATTGTATGAGAAATTAAGGGAGGGTAACATTGAAAGATACATTTTTATACAGCCTATACAAGCATGACGACATACTAGAGATTATTCCATTAACAAAAAATAAAACCATCACATTACAGGGAAGTGATGCAGTCCTAGATTTTATAACAAGTCTGTTGAACTGCTACCAAGAATCGAATAAATTTCAATCTTGCCAGACTGAGGAAGTTTCTTTAGATGGTTCTCTCGTAAATAAGATTTTACAGCAAGAGCAAACTCTTTTTCAGTAAGTCTGCGGTAAGCGTAAACATAAATATCAAGGTTATCAATTCTACCATGATTTTTAACATTAGGTTTCATAAAAACTCCGTTAGAAAGCCCCTAACATTTGCAGGGGCTTAAACATTTAAAGACATTATTTAGCTAAAGTTTGTTTTGGTACAAATTCAATTTTTAATTGCATTCCTAAACCATCAGCAAGCCTTTTCAAAAGATTAAGCGATGGGTTACGTGTTCCGTTTTCAAGCCTGCTAATATCAGCTTGATTAATTCCAGTACGTTCCGCGAGTTCCTTCTGAGTAAGATTTTGAGAAACCCTAGCGTCAATCATGGCACGCATAACATCAAGCTCAGGCTGGATTTTATCCCACTCTTTTTTAAATTCAGGATCCTTTAAACTATCATTCAAAACATCATCAAATGTAATCATTGTTTTCCATCCTTTCTATAAAGTCTTTGCGGTACTTTTTAGCAAGTTCAATCTCGCTCTTAGGTGTCCGTTGTGATTTTTTCATAAAGCCATTAGTAAAAACAATAGTTTGATTGTAATAAAAGAAAAACATAACTCTGGAAATATTAGAACCCACTTTAGATCTAAGTTCAAAAATCCCATCTTCAAGATGTTTACTATACGGCTCTCTAAGTAGGTTGCCCTTTTCTCGCAGCACTTGAGTGTTTCCTAAAATCTTTGCATGCATTGAAGCATCACAAGAAAGAATAAAATCACGTGAGGGACATTTTCCTTCCTTTGTTTCATAGTAAATAGTATTAAACATTTATCACCTCTGTTAATGTCATTATATGTTATATATCACATATTGTCAATTTTTATAAAGCAGAGCCTTTAAGACTCTGCTTTACGTTTTCTATATTCCCTCATGTATTCACGCATATAAGTACGCATATATTCACGCATGTACTCTTTACGTTTTACATTACCCTTGCGCTGCTCATTGTGTCGTTTATCAAGTTCCTCTTTGTGGTCCTGATAATATTTTGCACTATATTCAGCAATCTTTTCTTTGTTGCGCTCCCTATAACGTTTCTGAGATTCCTTTTTACGTTGTTTCTTTTCTTCCTCAGATAGTGCCATTTGTAAACCTCCTAACATAACCATCACGGCGACATCGCCAACATGGTTTAACATGAAATACATTTTAACATATAAAGCTAACGAATTGCAGCAGTAGACACATTAAAACCTTGACTGATTATATTTTTAATCCATTATCTGATATAAAAATTGAGTTTATAGAACTCTTGAAAAGTGTAGTCGCCTACGGATTGGATTTCTGCAATCCTTGAAAACATTTTATTGAGCTCCTCATACATTCCAGATATTTCAGCCCTGGCATCTAAACATTTTTTAGTATTAGTTTCAAGCTCGTTTATTTTCGCCTTTACATTTTCAATGGTTGCAGCAGCATCAAAACGTGGGGCAGTACCGCCTTCAGGCACATAGGTTTCAATACTAAAGCCACATCTATTGTAATTGCCATAAGTGCCAGCACTATATATTTCCACATAATCCTTTTTGTAAGAGCTTGACACGTAACATCTAAGACTAGAGCCATCAAAAACATTTTCAATAGCTTTTTTGATGCGGACATTGTACACCTTACCATTAAGAGTCCTAATAACATTTATAACATCCTGCAACATTTCAATAGCATCTTTGCGAAACATTAAAACATTATTCATTTTTATATCAGCTTCCCTGATATCTGCATCCCTAAAAGTTCTAAAATATCCCATTTTTCTACCTCCTAAATAAATGCTAGTTCTCCGCTATCCTCAAACCATCCTGAATAGTTAGAATTACTTTTACATTCTGGCTCTATGGCTTTTATATTATTAATTGAGTCACATATATCAATTAACATATCAGCTTCATTGATTTCGTCACCTTTGAAAACATCAGGCCATATATTTGTTAATTCTAAATATAGATCCTCTATGTAGTACTTTGAATTTTTAGAAAACATTATTGAACCGAAGTTCTGCTTCTTAAAGTCGTTAAAGTCTACAATGTTGCTTGCAGCAGTACCAGGATTAACCACCTTGCTACGTGTAAAACGCCTGATTTCTTTTTTAAGCTTCTGGCTATACTTGTTTTGTTCTTCAACCTCTAGGGCTTCAAGTTCTGCCTCATGACGCTTTAACATATACTCCTTATATTCCACCTGGTCTTCACTGAAAAAGTAAAAATCCTTTTTAGTATTAAGACCGCTCCAAAGCTTTACTTTAAAAGCCGCCTTTTGCCCCTTTTTAACATACATACCAGAGGCACGCCATTGATCAAAAGTTTTATACTCCACATTCTCAGAAAGGCTATATTTTTTGATTGCTTTTTTAATTAACATTGCGTTTTTGTCCATGACATGCCTCCAATTCTTAAAAGCTCCCTAGCGGAAAACATCCGCCAGGGGTAAAACATATTTATCTAACTAAATATTTTGAGCTTGCACCATTGCAATATTTAACATTCACTTCATAGCCGGTAACATTTTTTATAAATTCAATTTCGGGCTGCCAAGTTCCTTCTGGGTTTACATTTCTGCTATTAATCAAAATTCCTAAAAGCTGCTGAGTCGCCAGATCATTTTCTAAATAATCCTCTTTAGTTCCTAAATCATCTGTAAAATAATTCTTATAAACCTTCATACCTACACCTCCGTTATTTTTCACACATCAATTTGATTGCTACAAGTACACTTGCAAGTCCTAAAGCATCACTTTTTATATTTGCTTGCTCGCCTATCTTTTCAACATCCTTCGCAGTTGCTTCAAGCTCATTAAAAAAGCCTGCTAAATCTTTTGTGTTATTCATATTGCTACCTCCTGCAATTGTTTTTATTTTGGCTTTATTGCCTTATAGAGTCCGCCCTCCGTCGGGCGGAAACTATAAAGCAACAACTAAGCTTCAAGAGCCATTTGATCGTTAGAGTCTTTAAAACTCTGTGATCCATATTTGCTTCTGATCTCATCAATTGACATTGTTTTTTTATGTCTTCTAACGGCGTCTTCAGGTCTATGCCAATTCCACATTTTTTTCTTATTGCACCAGTGGCAGCCTAAAGCTTTTAGCTCCTCATGAACTGGTTTAGTATTTCCTGAGATCCATAACCAGCGACCACACAACTCCAACTCAATCCCTGGTACATGGATAAGCTTTTCAATAATATCCATAAACTCTTCAGGATCTTCGTTTGATTCTTTTGTGTATTCCTTGCCTTCGCTGCTGATGTGATTATTTTTAACCAGCTTGAAAATATCTGTATATTGTGACTGCATCTCCTTAAATGCTTCAGCGTCGCCGCCGTTGTCTGGGTGTAATTCCTTCACTAGCTTTGTGTATGCCTTTTTAAGTTCTTCAACTGTTTTAATTCCTGAAAAATAGTTCATCATAATGCTACCTCCTAAAAATTGGTTAATGTGTTCTAAAGCCCTGGGCTAGTCGGGCGGTAATGATTTAATCAAAATCGAGCGGCTGCTATAGACTTGTTATTAAATACCTGCTATAATTGAAATAGTTCAAAGGGCGGGGCAGGTAAACCGCCCTAAGAACCTTTTGGGATTAAGTCAACTCTTTTGAGTTGGCTTTTTTATTTGCCCTTCAATGATGTCTATGTATTCAATTATTTTGTTTGGTGGAAGTCCCTCCGTCTCCCATGTTTTAATTAGTTCTAAAATTCCTAAAAACGTCTCTTTGTCGTATCTAGTCATGTGAACCTCCTTGAAAAAATTCTTAATAGCTTATCACCTGCCTTTTTGATTTTTTCAGCTGGCTTGTTTGCCTTGCTGATGATTGAACTATAACTCCGTTGTGTAAAAACCGTCAAGCGAAAATTTTAAAATTTTTCAAAAAAAGTTTTTCAAAAGTGACTTCAACCCTAGAAAATGCTGAGAAAAATTTTTCAAAAAAATTTTTAATGGGGCGGTGGTCCCTATTGCGCACCTTATATAATTAATAAAAAGACTATAAGTATTAAAAGGCGGTTGAATTACTAAAGCTCAAAAACCAAAATATAAAAAAGTTGCAGCAGTGGGAAATAAAAAAGCCGCTCCAGTTGGAGCAGCCTAATAATTAAAAATAAAAAACCTTAAAGCTTTTCTAAAATCCTTTTTTGTTTTTTTCAATTCCACAAAGTGAAATACTTAAAATCTAAATTAGTTCTTTTAATCTTAATCAATCCCAGAATTTAAAAACCATTGATAATCTTATATATTTTCCATGAAAAACACATGAAAAATGACATCAAAAATCATATTTAGCTTCTTATGTCTAATATGCGCACGCGCGCAAAAGGCAATTTCTAAGACCTGGTTGAAGCGTTTCTTCTTATGTCTAATTAAAGTGTCCGTTTTGTCCGCTACTTTCGGAGGTATACTCAAAATATAGAGGATCTATAATATAGGCTCAAAAGGAGCCTGAAAGCCTTGATAAATCAATGTTTTATGAGATTTTGCGCCACGGGATAGGTTCTGTGAGGATTTTTGACCCCTTGCGGGTCGCGCGAAGCCCAAAAGCTGGCTAGATATAGGTCAAAAAAATGCGAAAAAAACTAACATTACGCTCGAAAGAATGTTCGATAAAAGGAGAACGGATATGCAGATAGAAGATATTGACAGCATCACTGTATCGAGCCAAATTCTAGCAAGAGTATTTGATGTTAAAACTTCGAGAATCCGCCAATTAACAGCAGACGGAATAGTAAAAAAAGAAAGCAGAGGAAACTACCTTCTGTTTGAAAGCATTAAAAATTACATAACACTTTTAAAAGTAAAACAGTTATCCAATAAAAGTGTTAATGAGATACCGACAGATTTAAACCTTGCGGAAGAGAAAGCTAGACATGAATATATCAAACGACAGATTTCTGAAATAAGACTAGCTTTAATTCGTGGACAAGTTCACAAGTCAGAAGATGTGTCAGCGGTAATGACTGATATGTTTACGAAGTTTAAATCTAAAATGACTGCTATGCCTACAAAGCTTGCTAAGAAGCTGGAGGGCAAAAACAGAGTACAGATACAACAAATACTTGACGATGAAATTAACCAGGCACTTACAGAACTTGCGGCATACAATCCAAATGACTTTTACAGTGATGATTATGTAGATGTTACTGATGAGCAGATACAAGCACTAGGAGATGAAGAGGATGAGTAAAGTTAGCAGACACACTTTAGATTTCATGTGCGAGCTTGCGAAACAACTCAGACCGAAAGAAGCTCTTACGATTTCCGAATGGGCTGATAAATATATGGTTTTACCGGCTGGTAGTAATGAAGCCGGAAAGTTTAACTCAGATTCTATTCCATATCAACGCGAAATAATGGACGCAATAACCGACCCAGAGGTTACAGACGTTGCAGTTATGTCTAGCGCACAAGTTGGTAAAACAACAATTATCATGTGCGGAATCGGATATTACATAGACTACGAGCCAACAACTCAAATGTTAGTAATGCCAACCCTTAATGACGGAGAGAGATTTTCAAAGACTCGATTCGCTCAAATGATAGAGGATGTTCCGCAATTACATGAAAAGGTTGCAGATGCAAAAGCTAAAAGCAGCAACAACACTTTGATGTTAAAAAAATATCCCGGCGGTTCAATAGCAATTGCTGGAGCTAATAGTCCATCATCTCTTGCATCTGATCCACGAAGAATAATTTGGATGGATGAGGTAGATCGCTTTCCTGATTCAGCAGGTGGCGAAGGAAATCCTATCAAGCTTGCAGAAAAAAGAGCAACAAGTTATTGGAATAAAAAGCATATTAAAACATCTACCCCAACAATTAAAGGCAGGTCAAATATAGAGACAGCCTTTTTAAAAGGCACAATGGAAACATGGTGTGTTGCATGTCCTAGTTGCGGAGAATATCAAGAATATGATTTTAAAAGAATCAAATTCGAGACTCTTGAAATGGTATGTAAACACTGTGGAGCTTTGCACACAGAGCAACAGTGGAAAGAGTCGGAGCATAAATGGATTGCACAAGCACCAGAAAGAAAAAAGTTTAGGTCGTTTACATTAAATGAGCTTGCTAGTCCATTTGTTGACTGGGAAGAAATAGTAGAAAACTTTAAAGATGCAAACGAAAGGCTGAAAACCTATCACGATACAGAAGATTTAAAAGTATTTGTTAACACTGTACTAGGCCAGACTTGGGATGAAACAGATGCAGTAGATAGCAAGACTGCTGATGAAGACCAAATGTTAAAACGCGCTGAAAAGTACGGAGCCGATATACCAGAAGGTGTTTTAGTCCTCACCGCATCAGTTGATGTGCAAGACGACCGCTTCGAAGTAGAAATCCGAGGGTGGGCGAGAAACTATGAATCGTGGGGAATCTATAAAAATGAGATATACGGCGATTTAATAAAAAATGATATTTGGCAAGATTTAGAGGCTTATTTAAGTCAGACATTTTCTTTTGAAAATGGTAACGAACTAAATATTGCTGGATTTTGTATAGACTCAGGCGGCCATTATACAAACAAAGTCTACAAATGGTCAAAAGAGATGAAACAAAAAGGCTTTAAATGTTGGGCTGTGAAAGGCTATGCAGGAAAGCCAGATTTACAACTATTGCATAAAAAGACAGTTGTTGAAATCAAAGAAGAAAGACCCAATGGAAAGAATGTAGTCGTTGACAGGACCGCAATTCAAATACTAGGTGTTGACTCTGGTAAGGATGATATAACCAATCGGCTAACCATAGAAGAACCTGGTGCAGGCTATTGTCACTTTCCAGAAGGCAGAGGTTACGACAAAGAGTATTTCCAAGGTTTAACCTGTGAACGCAAGATAACAAAAAAGGTAAATGGTGTATATAAATCAGTTTGGGTAAAAAAGGCAGGCGCAAGAAACGAGCCTCTTGATTTGTTCAACTACAATCTTGCGGCACTTGAATTAATAAGACCAGATTTTGATGTCCTAGAAAAGAAACTGGATAAAGGTATTAATTACATGAGACCTGGTTTAAAGAGGGCAGTGAATAAGAGAAAGACTTATAACGCTATAGATTTATAGGAGTTTTTATGAGAGTAATCATCAGAAACAAAAAAGATTATGACAGAGCTTGTTCCCATAGAGACTTATTACAATCAGCATGGGAAAAGATTGTAGGTGGCGCACAAAGCTATATCATAGGCGGTCAACAACTGACAAGAGCAAATTTGTCACGAATAGAGTCAGAACTTGACGCATACAATGAGGCAATAGCAAATTATGAAGACCATGGAACAAGTAAAAGAAGAACAGCCAGACGCATTATTCCACTAGGCTAAGAGGTTAAATATGGGATTTTTCGAGAATAGAAAAATTAAACAGAAACTTATAAAAAGTGAAAATCTGAAAAAAATAGCTGCAAACGAGGCAAAGATAGCAATAATACAAGCTCGTATGTCAGCCCTAGAGGATTTGACAAACTCAGGCTACTCCCATGGTGGAGCAAGCGGTAATGCTACATGGGCAAAAAGGTGGCACGCTAGTTCTTATTCACCTGTAAGTGATATAGAGTCAAACAGAAAAACTCTAAGGGAACGTTCAAGAGATTTAGCTATGAATAGTTCCATCGCAGCGGCAGCGGTCAATGCTACTAGAACCAATGTTGTAGGACCAGGACTCACACCAAAGCCAAAGATTGACTATGAGTTTCTAGGCATCAGCAAAGACGAAGCGGCAAAACTTACAAGCAGGATTAAAAAGGAATTTAAGCTGTGGGCTGAATCCACATTATGCGATGCAGCAGATTTGAACAACTTTTATGAGCTGCAACAGATAGCCTTTAGGGATTGGCTAGTCAATGGTGAGGAATTTTGTCTGATCAAGTATGCAAAAACACCAGAGATTAACAACCCATATCAGCTAAGAATTAAGTTAATTGAATCGGATAGAGTCTGCAATGATGGTTCAAGTGGTACATTTTCAGGAACTATCAAGAGATTGGAAAATGGCAATAGCCTTATGAATGGAATTGAAATCAATTCTGAAGGTAAGGTTGTAGCTTATCATATATGCTCAGTCAATCCGCAAGAGTCAGGAAACGGTAAGAAAGAATGGACTAGAGTAGTAAAGCGTAGTGAAAAAAGCGGAAACCCTAATGTGTTGCACATATTCAATGCTGAAAGAGCAGAACAATATAGAGGCGTACCTTTACTTGCACCAGTAGTTCAAAGTATAAAGCAGATTTCAAGGTATACCGAAGCCGAGATAATGGCAGCGATTGTAAATTCGATGTTTACAATTTTCGTCACAACAGAAAATGGCGATGATATCGCAGGGTTTGGCGGTGTAGATGAGGAAGAACCAGCAGAGCTTAGAGAAGCAAGTCAGGCAGCAGATGAAGAGGTTGACCAGATTGCTTTAGGAACTGGCACAGTAAACTACCTGAAACAGGGTGAAGACATCAAACCAGTAGAAAGTACACATCCTAATAATGGATATGACGTATTTGTTAAATCTATCATCACTCAGATAGGCGCAGCACTTGAAATATCACCAGAAGTATTACTCAAGCAATTTCAAGCAAGCTTTTCAGCATCAAAGGGTGCAATCAATGAAACATGGAAAGCCTTTAGGATGCGTAGAAGTTGGTTCGTGAATGCGTTCTGCCAAGAGGTATACAACCTATGGTTTGCTGAGGCAGTATCAAAGGGAAGAATTAATGCACCAGGCTTTTTCATAGATCCATTGATTAGAAATGCATACACAGCTTGTACATGGAATGGCCCTACACCTGGACACTTAAACCCAGTACAGGAAGTAAACGCAGCCGTAACAAGAGTAGAAAACGGATTCTCAACAAGAGAAGACGAGGCAGCATCAATGAATGGTAGCGACTTTGAGGATAACGTTAGAGCGTTAGAGTCCGAGAATGCAAAAATAGCCATGGTAAATGATGTGTTTAATAAGCAGGAGGAAACAAAATGACAACAATAAAGCTAAAAGGTCAGATATGCACAGACACTACAGCCGCTATGTATAGATGGTTTGGGATTGAAGTAGTTAGCCCTAGCCTTATCGAAAATGCTTTAGAGTCAGCGGATGGTGATGATGTGGTTTTAGAGATTGCATCCCCTGGTGGAACTGTGGTTGCTGGATATGAAATATATTCTGCAATAAAGAAATACCAAGGAAAAGTCACCGCTCATATTACATGGGCTTGCAGTGCAGCTACATTCATAGCTTGCGCTTGTGATGAGGTATTAATCTCCGAGGCAGGAGTGTACATGATACACAATGTACAGGGCTATGCAGAGGGCGACTATCAGGACATGGACAAAGAATCCAAGGATTTAAAAGCTATTGGCGAAGGTATCATCAATGCTTATGAAAGCAAGACAAAGCTTGCAAGGAAAGAAATAAAAAGACTCATGGATGAATCAACTTACATGAGTCCAGCGGATGCAATAGAGTATGGATTTTGTGATGGTCTAATGACAGACAAGGAAGGACAAAGCGGCTCAGTTGACATTACATCAGTAGCAGCTTCAACCATGCCATTAATTTCTGATGATAAAGCAACAGCATTTATGACTGTCAAAGCATTCATCGACAAGATGGGTGGCGAGGAAAAGGCACTTGAAATGATTATGCAACTAAAGCAGGAACAAGTGCAGCAGTCAACCACCGAGGATGCAAATAATAATGTTCAGTTTACGGAATCTCCCGTATCTGATATAGAAAATTCTACGAAAGGAGCGAAAGCAATGGGATTACAGGAACTTTTAAATGAAAACCCAGAAGCAAAAGCTGAGTATGAACAGGTAATTGCACAGGCTAAAACTGATGCAGTAAACGCAGAACGGGAGAGAATGAAATCTCTCGATGCAATCGCCAACAATGTTAGTTCAGAAATGTTAGAAAAAGCAAAATATGAGGACATTGTGGATGGCAAGGAGCTTGCATACAAAGCACTTGTTGAGGGAAACGCAGTTGCAGCAGCATATATGCAGAATGCAATTGCAGACAGTGTAGAGTCAGGTGTTGATAGTGTTGGTATTGGTGAACCTAACACAGGTATGGACGATGATTCTAATACAGAACAGGCACAGGCAGACGCTATGGCTGCATATGTCAATGCTAAGAAAGGAGTACAGTAAAATGAGCAGACTTAATGGTGAAGTTTACGAGGTTGAAAATGACAACCTTATCTATGATGCAAAGCACCCAGTAGACGCTGAGAATATTATTTTTACAAATGATGATTCAGCAACAGGAAAACTTGAAAGAGGAATGCTTCTCGATGAAGCATCGGGTGTATATACAATTCACAAGGCAAATGGAAACGCATCTGTAATTGTTGCAGAGGACGCAGAGTTTGCAAGTGATGATGAAACAGTTGTTGTTCCTTGCTATGTTTCTGGAACATTCAGAACAAGTGCAATTAAAGCAACAGCCGCAGCACTCACAGATGTAACCAAGATCACCCTACAGAACAAGGGAATCTATCTCAAATAATCGAAAGGAGTTTTGAAAAATGGTTAAGAATACTTATGTACTTATTGACACATTAAAGAAGATTTACCCAGTCAGCCAGTTCTTCAAGGACAGATACTTCCCTGATGGAAAAACATTCTATTCAGAGAAAGCACTTATTGAGATGAAGAAAGGTGGACGCACAATTGCACCTTATGTAGTGCCAGTTGTAGGCGGTATCGCTATGACAACAGAAGGCTACAGAGCGGAGCAGGTAGAAGCACCATTTATTGCGCCTAAGTTCACAATCACAGCAGCAGACCTTGAAAAGAAGGCTTTTGGCGAGTCGGCTGAATCAGGCAGAACACCAGAGGATAGAGAAAACGAGGTTGAGGCAGAGAAGCTGGAAGAAGGTAGAAATATGATTCTTCGTAGACATGAAGAAATGGCTACAGAGGTAATCACTACTGGAAAGCTTACAATGAAGCATTTCGCCACAGCTGAGGATGCAGCAAATGGAACCAAGGGGCAGGTTAAATTGCTTCAGTTCTACGAGAACGAGTTTAACAATGTTTACCTTTTCCAGACTGTACCAGGCAACACAGGAACAACTTTTGCAGGGCTTGACGATGCAGAGGCTTGGATGGGTCAGTTGTTTGATATGGCGACTGTACTCAGAAAACGTGGTGTAAAGGCAACAGACCTTGTAATGACAGGTGATGTTGCAAAGCTTCTCTACACAAAGAAGGATTTCTTAAAGTTCTTCGATTTCAGACGTGTAGAAATCGGAAATGTTAATCCAGTAGCTACCCCAGAAGGTGTAGACAATATAGGAACACTTAACATTTCTGGCATTTTATTCAACGTATTTGTATATGATGACCAGTTTGTTGACCTTGACGGCACAACAAAAGAGTTTCTTCCAGCTGGTACAATTGCTATGCTTGCACCTGGCATGGGTACAACAGTATATGGACAGGTTACATTCCTTGAAGGAGATAACTTTAGATCATACGCTGAAAAGATTGTTCCTAGGGTTGTAGGAAATGAGATTGACTCTATCAAAGAGGTTCAGCTGTTCTCTCGTCCAGTTCCTTACCCAAAGGACCAGGAAGGCTGGCTTGTTGCAAATATCTATACAACACTTGTTGGAAAAGATGATTCTGAGGATTCTGTCACAGATGATGAGCCAGACCCAGATGCAACTTTAAAGACAGAGGCAGAGATTAACGCTATTACATCTAAAGAAGCAGTAGTAGCTTATGGAACATCAATTGGTATGGATAAGCTTACCACAGATGATGGCACACTCGCTGAATTAAAGGCAGCAGTGATTGCATACCAGAAGGATGTATACGGCGAAGATACCCTTGCTTAGGAGGTAGCTTATGTATATTGCAAACACTCAGATAATTACTTCTGATGGAACATTTGCCATTGGTGAGGCTGTAACAGGCCTCACCGAGGCTGATATTAAAAGAATGCTCAACCATGGATATATAACCGAAAAGGATGAGCCAAAGCCTGAGCCTAAAGACGAAGGAAAAAAAGGAAAGTCCAAAGGCGGTAAGCAGGTGGAAAAAGAGATTGATTCAAACGAGGAATAAAAATGACTTTTAAAGAAGGTTTTGCAGACGATTTACAAAATGTTTTCTTTGATTTAGACGAGTTCGCCAGTGAGCATACTATAGACGGAAAAACCTATACGTGTGTCGTAACTAGGTTAGATAAGACAGAGGCTAAGATGTCCTATGGACTTATGCATTCCACACTAAATCCGAAGGAGCATGAAATAAATAAAGCTACTCATGTTATATACATAAGAACAGCCGATTTAAGCCGCAAACTTT
The DNA here is from genome assembly GCA_017934625.1 of Pseudobutyrivibrio sp. Classification (GTDB taxonomy): domain Bacteria; phylum Bacillota; class Clostridia; order Lachnospirales; family Lachnospiraceae; genus Pseudobutyrivibrio. Next base: position 24,512 of record JAGBJE010000038.1, read on the forward strand.
CAACAAGAGCAAGTATTCGTTTGGATGGAAAAAATATGCTAATACAGGATATCGACAAAGTTGAGGGTGTAACTATTTTGTACGTAGGAGACTTTGAAATGTAGGTGTAGCTATGGCAGGAAATCAAATTGTTATAACAGTTGATGATTCAGAGGTAAGACAGAGATTAGGAGAGCTGCAAGGTAAGACTAATTCCATTATCTATAAAGCAGCAAGCAGGTCAGTGCCTACAGCAAAAAGGGTAATAAGAAATGAACTGAAGAAACATTATGAAGCTGGTTCAAAAATGATTAATGCATCGTTTAAGAATCGCAGAAATAATTATCCATCAGTAATCCTTGAATATGAATCAGGTTTTACAAACCTTCGTCAATGGAAAGGCGGTAAGCAGACTGTCAGACCACAGCGTGCTACATGGGAAGGTAAACGCCCACCCAAAGTATATTCAGGTCATTCAGAAAAAGGACATTCAAACGTGAAGTTTTCTAAGCGTCCTAAGTATTTTGTACAGATAGGAAAGAAGAAAAACACACACGCTCTTTTCACTAGATTAGGACCTGAAAGATATCCTATCCGAGGTGTTGCAGGACCTGCCATGGTTCAAGGTATTTCAGAACCAGAAGTATGGAAAGAAATTAAAGAGCAAACTGAGGCATATTTTTTGAAAAGACTACAGCATGAGACAGAAAGAGTTTTGGAGGGTAATTAATGGTTGATACAGAATTGCAAGAAATTCTTGCAAAGGAAGTAGAAAAGCTCATTGCTAATCACGGACTGGCAGTACCAGGTAGAAACCCTATAGATAATCCTGAGATTGAAGAACCTTATGTGAAAGGCGATGCAATCTGGAAAAACTGGAACGTGTATAGGCAAGAAAAGCCCTACAAGACAGATGAAAATGATGATGAGCTAGAAAACTATGTCATTGTGATAATCAATGATGAGGACTTGGATAGCGAAGGCTGCTGGACTGTAGAGATGCAATTCATAGTTTCTATCGAACTAGACGAGGACGATAGACAAGGACACATCATTATAGCAAGTTTCATGAATGAGTTATGGAAACATTTCAAAACTCACAATATAGCAGAAGGGGAAGCCGAATTAGTTCCAAAGTCAGCTAAAAAGAGATGGAATCAAGAAAGCTACCCAAATTATTACGAAGCGGCTTTAATCTGTGATTGGAAATTTAAAGACGCGGAATATGTAAGAGGTGTGGAGGAACTTTTATGATTATGTACATCGGACCCGAATTAGACGGCATAACCCGAGCTAATCAGATATTCAATTATGACCCAGAGGCTATAAAAGCAGAAGCGGCCAAGATTGAACCACTATCGAGATACTTGTTTGTTGACCTAGACAACATAGTATCAGCAAAGAAAGAACTACATACAAAGGGAAGTCTATTGTTCCTAGCGTATGAAAAAACAATAAAAACTATTTCAAAGGAGGAATAATCAATGTCTTATTTACATGGAATCGCAACAGACCGTGATACATCAATAAGCGTAGATCCTAGTGTTGGAACATACGGCATCCAGTGTATCGTAGGTACAGCACCAGTTAATACTCTGGACAATCCAGCTAGTGCTGTCAACAAGCCAATCGCAATTCATTCAATGAGTGAATTTGAAAAGTACTTCGGTAAAACAACCGATTACGCAAGCTACACACTTGCTCAGGCTGCATATCTTGCATTCAAGAAATTTGCAGTTGCACCAATTATTTGTATCAATGTGTTAGACCCATCAAAGGCTACCCACAAGACAGCCGTTGCAGGAAAGCAGTATACATTGACAAGTGGCGCAGTAACTATTGAGGACCAGGGAGCTTTGCTTGCTGAGGTTGTGGTTACAAACGAAGGAGAAACTGCAACAGCAGGCACAGACTATGTAGCATCAATTGATGCAGACGGAAATCTGGCAATAGCAGTAACACCTGATGGTGCGCTTAAAAATGTGACATCTATCACAGTTGCATATACAAAGCTTAATCCAGCAGGGGTGACAGCTTCAGATATCATAGGCGGTCTTGACGCTAACAATGCTAGAACAGGAATCGAACTTATTGACGAAGTATATTCGACAACTGGACTTTTTGCATCATATATCTTAGCACCTAAGTTCTCAGAGAATGCAGCAGTAGCTACAGCACTTGAAAACAAGGCGCAACTTGCAGGAGACCTGACAAACGCTCTTGCAATTGTTGATATCGAGTCAAGTACAGTAAAGAACTATGCAAACGTATTTGCAGCAAAGAAAGCAAATGGGCTTGCTTCAAGATGGTTATTGCCATGTTGGCCTATGGTAAAGGTTGACGACACAGTGATGTCAATGTCTGCACTTGCTGGCGCATTACTGCAGTATATGTGCGCAAGAGATGGCAATGTACCTTCAGACTCACCAGATAACACAAAAGCAATGATTTCTGCTGTCTGCCTGGCAGATGGAACAGAAATTCACCTTACTACCGAGGAATGTAACGACTACCTCAATGCTAAAGGCATTGCTACTTGCGTTTACTTTGGTGGCTGGAAGTTCTGGGGCAACAACACAGCAGCTTATCCAGATGATACAGACCCTAATGACCGCTTTATCAAGTGCGTCAATATCTCTAACTACTTAGAGAATAGATTTAAGACAGAGTATCTTTCAACAGTTGGACGCAATGGCTCAACAAAGCGTATTCAGTCAATCGTTTCTAACTATAATGCATCACTTAACGCATTAATTGGAGATACCCTTGCAGGTGCTGAAATTGTATTCAATGCATCAGACAATCCTATGTCAGAGGTGCTAGAAGGACGCTATCATTTCAGAACACGATATGCTGATTGGACACCAATTGAATACATCGAGAACGTATTCACATGGGATTCATCAGTACTCGAAAGAGCATTAACAGGAGAGGAGGAATAATAAATGTCTTATATACCAGGAAAGATTAACAATTTTAATCTGTATCAGGGCACAGCCTCAGAGAGTTCAAAGCTCCTTGGAGTTACTGCCGAGGTTACATTACCTAATTTCCAGTACGTGTCAGAGACACTTAATATGGCTGGAATGGCAGGGGAGATTGACGACCCATCAGCAGGTCAGCTTCAGTCTTCTACAATCGAAATTCCTTTCTCGAATATTTCAAGAGAGAATATCGATCTAGCCAGAAATGACCAGATACCTCTTATTATGAGGGCAGCTCAGGAAATGATTAACAAAGATACAGGAGCTAAGGAATACAAAGGCCGTGTCATTACTGTAAAAGGAATGACAAAGGCTATTAACTATGGCTCTTTACAGAAGAATGGTTACGGAAATCCTTCCATTACAAAGGAAGTAACCTACTACAAAGAGGAAATCGACGGAGAGGTAATTACCGAAATCGACAAGATTAATGGTATTTGCAAAATCAACGGCACAGATGTTGTTGATAATATCTCTAATTTGATCTAGAAATTTAATATTTTAGCTTGGGGCTTTTAGCCCCTAGCTATTTGCTTTTAAACATAAGGAGAATGCGATGAGCAAAGATTATATAGAAAATGACGACAAGATTGAGGAAGAGGCAAAGTTAGAGGCAGCCTCAGATATAAACAACGAAGATGAGGTAGATAAAGCATACGAACAGGCAAGAAAGGATTTTTCATATAAAGTTCGTTTTAAGATACCTTACGTATTTGAAGGAAAAGAATATAGAGAACTTGATTTATCAGGTCTTATGGATATGACACAAAGCGATGCAGAATATCTTGATAGAGTAATGCAACGCATGAATCATAGAATTACAGGTAATAAGTTTGATGATAGCGTATATCTTAAACACGTTGCCATGAGAGTAACAGGACTACCAATAGAGTTTTTTAGCAATATGAAGTGGTCGAATTTTGAGGACGTGCGAAGCACAATCAAATTGTATTTTTTATTGTTTTAGGCGTGGGCGAGGATTATGTAGACAATCTGAGGGCACTTACTGTTAGAGTGTCGCTTAGAATGTCCACGTCATTACAATATCTCAGAGAATTACCAATCGGTGAATTTTTAAACCTAGTAGAAGAAATCAACAAACAAACACAGAGGACAAGTAATAATGGGTAAAGCAACAGCGAAGCTAGAAGTTATCATAGGTGGAAAATCTGACGGAACATTAAATAAAGCAGTAACACAAAGCTACTACTCAATTGAACGTTTTGCCAGCATGACTAATTCTGTAACTAGAAATATGTTAAACGCCTATCAACAAGGCTTCAACGTTGCAAAAGCAGCCCTTGCGGGTATCTCAGAAACCTATACACCTTTTGAACAGGCTATGGCAGATACAGCGGCTATTGCTAGTGCATCAGTGAGCGAAGTCGAAAGAATGACAACCGCCGCAAGAGAAGCAGGAAGAACAACAACTATTACAGCTGAGGACTCAGCAAAAGCATTAGGATATATGGCCCTTGCAGGATGGAGCGTTGATGAATCTATTGAAGGCTTAATGCCGGTACTCAGACTTGCTGAGGCTACAGGGGCAGATTTACAAACCACATCAGACTTAGTTACTGATTCACTTGGAGCAGTAGGTTTACAGGTTAAAGATTTAACCCAGTACATGGATATGCTTGTCGCTACGAACAATAATGCAAATACTACTGCAGAAATGTTAATGGAATCTCTCATCAAGACTGGTGGTGCAGCAGTCACTCTTGGCGCGAACATGGACTTTAACAGCAACTTTGGCCTTGATGAATTAATGACGGCAATAGGCGTACTTGGTTCAAATGGTATCAAAGCAGAAAAAGCAGGAACAGCCCTAAATTCTATTCTTACACGTATAGGTGCAAACCCAGAAGCACGAAAAGGATTAGATGCAATAGGCGTTTCTATTTATGACGCACAGGGAAATTTTATAGGATTAGAAGAAACACTATACGCCATAGGCGAGGCAATGGAAGGCTTAAATGATGAAGATAAAATGTCCGCTTTAAGACTTATTGCAGGTACTCGTTATGCATCACAGTTAAGTTATCTTATGGCATCCCTACAAGATGGAGCATCAATAGCAGAATCGAGCTGGGGCAAATTAGATGCAGAGATTGAAAACTCTATAGGCGACTTAGACACAATGAATGCCACTGCAACAGATACACTTGCAGCCGCAAGTAAGAGATGGATTAGTGCAGTTGATGATATGAAAATCGGAATCGGCACAACTTTCGGCGATGATGCAAAGGATTTACTAAATGAGTTTTCAGCTAAGATGCCTGCGATTATTGAAATGGTTGACGAGTTTGGCGAAAAGCATAGTTATGAAATTAAAGACATGATTAACGAGTTAGGCGAGTTCGCAGAAAACGGAGCAGAAGGATTATTAAATCTAATAGAGTTCACTGTTGATAATAGCGGAACCATATTTGACTTAATAAAAGGATTAACAGTAGGACAGCTTGCATTAACAGGTATAGCAAATGGTGCGAGGATGTTCACAACGTTTATGGCACTCCCGACACCACTTAAAGTATTAACAGCCACAGTTGCAGCCGTAACCGCATTATACACAGGCTATACAATTCTAAAAAACAATGCAGAAAAGGCTCACAAGGAGATAATTGACGCTAATCTTGACGAGCATTTCGGAAGCATTGCTTTATCCATGGAAGAAATCGAAAAAGCCTCTGAAAATTTAGCATACAAAGGTCTTAAAGGCTTATACGATGCATTTGAAAAACAAAATAATGAATTAGAAGATATAGATGAAAACATCAAGAAAACTAATGCTGATATAGATAAAGCTAACTGGAAGATTAATTTAGGAATAGAGATGTCTGAGGATGAAATGCAGACATACAAATCTGATGTTGAATCATTAATTACAGATGTACAAAGCTACATCGAAACAGCTAGGTATAAATCCAGTCTGACAGACAAGATACTATATGGCGATAACTACCAGGTTTCAGGACTTAACAATTTTTATAATCGCATGGAGGGTCAGGCTCAAAACGCAGGTGCAAAATTATCAGAAGTCTTAAATGATGCATTTGCAGATGGAGTATTAGACGAGATAGAAGAGGAAAAGATTAATCAGGCTAGACAGAGATTACTCGAAATCCAACAAAAAATAGCTGATACAGATTTTTCTTCAGCACTTGCAGCAAATACGGCAGATGCATTACTTGGACAGCTTACACCAGAGACTTTCCAAGAAATGCAGGAACAAAATTCGGAAGCATTAGAAGAAAAGCTAGGCACAAGAAAAGATGCATACGAACAGAGACTAAGCGAATTAGATGCAGCAGTTCGTTCGCATTCAATGACCCAAGCGGATGCTGACAAGGAAAAAGAACTTGCAACACTGTATTATTATGCCAACAGCGCACAAGATGTAGCTTCAGTTGCAGCGGCGGAAACAGGAGCAATTGACAATGTATATTCTAATGCTAATTTATCCAAAGAATTTGATGATAATATAAGTCGATTATTTGATGCATATAGCGTAAATGGTATTGGCGCAACCATCAACATAGATTATGTAGGAAATGAGTTTGGAGATAATGCAGACGCTGTAAAGCAATTAACGGATAACTTGACGGACGAACTTACTAGGCTTCAGACATACAGAAATCAATTAGCTCAAGAGGGAAAAGCAGTAGATCAGTCAGTAACAGATGAGATTTCCAGAATTGAACAACTACAAATAATGGCTGGCGACTACACTAATCTCTATGATTATTTAGCAACCCAAGTACTTACAAACGAAGACTATGAATCCGTATTAAAGAAAGCGGCCGAAAGCGGAGAAGGAATACCGTCAGAATTTGTTCAAGCATTGGGCGAGCAAGCAGGATTGTCACAGGAAGAAATAGATCTTATTATTAGCGATTTAGCAAATAATATAGATAAGATTCTTGATAGGGAATTAGGCGAGTTTACCACTAATACGAAAATAAGTATTGTACCATACGCAACAATTGATACGAGCAATATACCAGGTGCAAAAGATTTAGAGAATCTTATAAATGGTGATACAGACGGAGCAACTTCATATCAATCATACAAAAAAGCATTAGGAATAGAAAACAATGCACTAGGCGGCATATATGACAATGAAATTCTTACACGAGTTGCAGAGGATGGTTCATCAGAAGCAATCATTCCTATTAATAATGCGGCAAGGTCTAGGAACTTATGGTATGAAACAGGCGCACGCATGGGATTGATAGGTGGTGGACGAGACACGGCTTTAATGAATAGCTTAGGTCAGACAACAAACAATTCATCCAATGTCGCTATCCAGTTTAGCCCTACTGTTTATGCAAGCGGTAGCGCAACCTCAGAAGAGATACAGTCAGGACTTAGAATGTCAATGCAAGAATTTAAAACCATGATGAATGATTATATGCGTGAGAACGCAAGAACAGCATTTGGAGTATAAGGAGCTAAGAAATGGGTGGATATTATTACATAACAGCTGAAGGCGATACATGGGATTACATAGCCTATAAAGTCTATGGCGACGAGTACCAAGAATCAGTAATCATGGAAGCTAAAGAGAACTGGCAGTATCTGGAAATTTGGATGTTTGAGGCAGGAGTTAAGATATGGTGTCCCGAAATCAACACACAAGTAGAATCAACTGATTTGCCAGCGTGGAGAATGTAGCCATGGGAGATATAACACCAAGAGCTAAACTAAATATTATATACAACAAGTCAGGCGAAACCGACGAGCTTACAAAAGATTGTGAATCATGGAGCTATACAGATAACGCAAGCGGAACGGCTGACACCATTTCTTTAAATCTACAGAATCAGGATAAGAGATGGTTAAACAATTACTACCCTTATCCAGAGGACGAGATTGAGGCGACTATACAAGTAGTCGCCTGGTATGCAGGAGGTAAAGCTGGCGAGCATAAATGCGGAAAGTTTTATATAGACTCATACGAAGCAAGCGGACTCCCGAATGCTGCAAGCCTAAAAGGAATATCACTACCAATTAATCAAGACTTTTCTGTAACGACTAAAACTAAGACCTGGAAAAAGACAACATTAAGACAGATTGCAACTGATATTTCGATCACGGCCGGAATCACATTACAGTATGACGGACCCGAAATTACCATAGAGGAAGAGTCACAATCAGGCCAAACTGACATGACGTTTCTCTTTAAATTGGCAGAGGCCAACGGCCTTGCAATGAAGGTATATAACGACCAACTGATTATATATGACTTAACTACTTACGAGGAACAATTACCAAGGCATGAAATAGATTTAAGTGAATTATACACTTATCGTTTTCAAACAAAAATTCTAAATGTGTACGACGCAGTGGAGATGCAATATACCAGCGGAAAGAAAAAGAAAACTTACACGTACAAGTACACACTTGAAGGGGAATCTGGCACAAGAGTATTAAGTGTGAACACTAAAGCAGATAGTGTAGGTGATGCAGAAGTGAAGGCAAAAGCTGAACTCAGAAAGTCAATGAGAGAAGCATGTACAATGTCTTTTACCTGCCAGGGCAACCCGGATTATTATGCGACGGATGTTTTTACACTAACCGGCGCAGGACAATTAGACGGCAATTATTTCATTGATAGCGTAACACACGCAAAATCCGACAAATACACTTGTCAGGTAAACGCACACAGAGTAATACAAAGCTTTTAGGAGTATATATGGTTAATTTATATTTTGGCATAATTTCAGTGATGAAAACAGCATCTGGGCTTGCAGATATCATTATACCGGACAGAAACAATGCAATCATATCAGATATTCCATTTATGGAACGCGTAACCACATTTCCCAAAGTGGGTGAACAAGTAGCGGTTTTACTAGATGAGGATGGAACAAAAGTAACACGGAGCGTTATACTAGGACGCATTTACGCTAACGGAAGCACACCAGGCTCAATAGGTGCTGGCGCATTTACTCTATCAGGTTCAAATGTAACTATAAACGGAAGCACAAAAGCAAAAGCTATTACAGCATCTTCAGTAAAAGCTGGGGATATAGATTTAGAAACACACAAGCATCACTACACATGGAAAGCAGAAGAAGGCGAGGATGACACCGAGCCACCAAAATAGGAGGTTGATTTATGGGTCATGTAGGAAATTTAGGAGATGTGCCTTTTAGAGTTAACTCAGATAATGGCGTACTTAAAGCAATCTCTTTTAGCGGATTAAAAAGAACTGTATCTGCTAACTATTCAGAACATCAAAGACCATTAGAAAATCCAGTGCTAGAGTTTACTTCTTTAGGTGCGCCAGAATACCAAATGACAATAATACTTTCAGCAAACTTAGGATATAGCCCTGAGACAGAATACCAAAAACTATACTCAATGCTTAAATCCGGTGCAGCGCAAGAATTTGTTTTAGGCGGAAAAAGGCAGGGCAGTTATAAATGGTGCATTACAGAACTTTCAAGTGATATAGAAAAGATATTTAGGGATGGAAGAATCATTGAGATTAAAACATCAGTCACAATGAAAGAGACAGCACAAAGCAGCGTTTCGGCTGGCAAGTTCGCTTTTTCGAGAAGCAAAAAATATAAAGGCTCTACAGCACAAGTCCCAGCTGCAACAGGAGGCAGCACATACACAGTCAAAAAAGGTGATTGTCTCTGGAATATAGCCAAACAATTTTATGGAAAGGGTTCTCAGTATAGCAAGATATTTAATTCCAACAAAGGAACAATTAAAAATGCAAATCTGATTTACCCAGGGCAAGTACTAACCATCCCAGCTTAAAGGAGACAATATGGAAAACAATATCTACATTGAAAAAGCCACCGGCTTAAACGCGTATGAACAAGATTCAATTTATAGATCTGTTAAATCAATTGTTCAGACACCTATAGGCACATGTCCGTTTAGACGAGCAATGGGATTAAAGACAGTAACCCCGAGAGATAACTCCCCAGTAGAAGCGAATAAGTATGCATCTGATGTTATGTCGCAAATAGACAACTGGGATGAAAGAATCTTATGTACAGAGGTTACATATAAAGACGAGAAAGCGAGGATAGTTGTCAATGTTAGATCTTAGTGTATTTAATGGATTACCAGAAATAAACGTTTTAAAAGAACAAGAAATAACCCTTGAAAAGATACAAGGTGAGCTAACAGCAGATTTTGAAAATAAGTTTGCTGAGTTAGAAGGACTAGACGATTTTACGCTGGCAGCAACAGACGAAAGACGACTAATACTAGATGCGATAGGCGGTGAATTTTATTTATTCGCCCAATACATCAACTTGTGTATGCGTCAAAATTTTTTGCCTTATATGTATGGACCGTATCTAAAAAACTGGGCTGCAAATCTAGGCATATTTGAGAGTGGAAAAGAGGCGGCAAGCTGTGAGGTAAAATTTAGCCTATCGGCAGTGCAACCAACAGACACCACTATACCAGAGGGAACAAGAGTAAGTGCAGGAGATAATGTATTCTTTGCCACCACAGAAGACTTAGTTATTGCAGCAGGAGGGCTTGACGGAACAGTAAGCGTCAAATGCACCGAGGAAGGAACACTTGGAAACAATTATGCTATAGGGCAACTAACCACAATAGTAGATCCCGTGAATTATGTTGCAAGCGCAACAAACACAACTGCTACATCAGGCGGTCATGATGAATATTCAAACGATGAACTGCGAGAGGTTATTTTAAATAAGCCGTACACATTTTCAAATGCTGGACCAGTCGGAGCTTATGAAGCAAAAGTAAAAGAGTATTCAAGTGCAATAGCTGATGTTAAATGCATCACCAACAATGAAGCATTAGTTCAAATATACATCATATTGCAGGATGGTGTGATACCATCCACTAACTATTGCACAAATGTAGAGAATTACATACTAGAGTCACGCCAATTCCCAGATACAGACATGATAAAGGTGTTGCCAGCGGTAGCACACTCTTACACAATAACAGCTACCTATTATATAGATGCAGAAAATGAGGACTCAGAAGATACTCTTAAAGAGGCAATCCAGGATGCAATAAAAGAATTTACCATTGCAACGGCATCAAGCATAGGTGCGCCAATCAATCCTAACAATATAGTGACTTATGCAATGGCAGCAGGTGCGGCAAGAATAGACATAGAAACACCAGAGAGTTTTATAGAAATGGAAAATGCATACGAAGTAGGTATATGTCCTGAGACAGACATAGTTCTTACATACGGAGGTCTGCTATGAAAAAACTAGGAGAGACTAGAGCAAGCTATCTCACTTTACCACCAAATCTTCAAAATCATAGTACCGAGGCAATGGCATACGCTATAGACAGGCAGTTTGCTAAATTATTGCCTCTGGCAAAGGCTATCACAGTTTGGAGCGACCTTGATAATGTAGACCCCAAATATTATGACTACTTGGCACTATGCATACACGTACAAGCCTATAAGACAGACTATACAAATGCTCAAAAGTTGAATCTTTTAAAGAATGGTTTGAATGAATATTTTTTAGGTGGAACACGTAAAGCATTAGATGATTTACTGGTGGCATTGCTTGACACAGGAGAGTTTCAGCCATGGTATCAATATGGAGGGAATCCTTACCACTTTAAAATTATTACTGATGATACTCAAACAGCAGACCTTGAAGCAAAGTTTTTAAAAATGCTTAAAGATGTCAAATCTGCAAGATCGATTTTAGATGCAGTAGAGCTTGCAAGAGTTTCTGACAACACATTGTATATTGCGGATGAACAATTGATAGTGCAACAATGGCAAGTTCATGATAGACAGGAGGGATAAAATGGCAGCAAATTATAATGATGCAGTAGTAACCACCAGGGGAGTGGATTTAATTAACACAGCAATAGCGCAAGAAAAGCCCATTGTGTTTACAAAGGTGGCTACTGGTGATGGGAGATGGAACAGCTATGTAGATTTAAGAACAGCCACAGCTCTAATTAATCTTAGAAATAGCTACACCATTGTTTCAAAGACAGCTAACGAAAATCAATACAAGCTAAAAGCCTTGATTTCAAATTACGACCCTGATACCGGGGAATCAGTTATTACAACCTCATACAATATAAATGAAGTTGGAATATACGCAAAGCTGGGAACGGATGGAACAGAGATTTTATATGCCATTATCACAGCTGAAACAATAGGCGATGTTATAAACGCTTACGATGGAACTAACCCAACACAGATTGTATTTTCCTACGTAACAACGATATCAACGGATGCAACAGTCACGCTCAATCTAACAGGAGCTTATGCATTAGCAGAAGACTTGGTAGATACTCAGACAAGCTTATCAGAAGCCCAGTCTGAAATAGATTCGCTTTCTACATCACAAAGCGAGTTAGCATCTACAGTAAGCGATCACACAAGGAGCTTGTCACAACTTTCTACATCAGAAAGCGAATTAGCATCAGAGGTTGAAGAGTTTAAATCTGAGGTAGCCACAGATTATCAGACAAAGCACCAAAAGAATACAGTTTCATTAGCTCTTGCCGACTGGAATAGCAATTTACAGCAGACGGTAGATGCAAGCAATGTGACAGCCTCAAATACTATTATTGTTTCCCCAACCCCAAGTACATACGAAGCGTATTGTGCGGCAGGAGTAAGGGCAATAGCACAGGGTGCAGGAAAGCTAACATTCGAGTGTGATGGCATACCAGAATCAGATGTAACTGCAAACGTAGTTGTATTTAATTAAGGAGGCTCAAATGATAATCAATACCAATGGCGGAGTATCTGAGGAAAAAATGTTTTCAGATATTATTACGGGGCAACTCACACAAGCAACAACGGCACTACTAACCGAGGACGGTGAAATAATAGCAACTGAAACAGGCGAACAGCTTGCAGCAGAATACAATTTTTAAGGGAGGTAAAAAAATGACACCTATAAGCGGATTAGCATCATTACAAAATCCAACACCAAATGATTACATACCAGTAGTTAACGATGGTGTAACAAAAAAAATCAAAATCGCTGATATTCTAGATGCGCTTGTTCCTAGAAATGCAGCAGCAAGAAATTCGGTTCCAAGAGGTATAAGTTTAGGAACAGCAGTAACAGCCGAACAGTACGCGGAGATTAGCGCAGGTACTTTCGGGGGCATCATGCTTCACGATTACTGGACCATAAATGGAGTTGTGTGGCGAGTAATGGGATTTGACTATTGGTTCCACACTGGTGACACATCATGCGAGACGCATCATGTCGTTATTGTTCCAGATACATGCCTATACAATGCGCAGATGAACACAACGAATGTTGTCACAGGCGCTTATGTAGGCTCAGCAATGTACATTAGTAACCTTGCTACAGCTAAGTCAACAATCAACAGTGCTTTCGGCAGTGGACATATACTAAAGCATAGAGAATTTTTAAAGAATGCAGTTACAGGCAACTATGAAACAGCTGGAGCATGGTACGATTCAACAGTCGAACTAATGACAGAAGAAATGGTATATGGTGGCAAGGAATTCAAAAATGCTTTGCAGGGCGAACATTACGCATACAACCATACAGTTGATAAGTCACAGCTTCCTGGTTTTGCAGCAGATCCAAGTAGAATCACTAATCGAGCCTCCTGGTGGCTTCGTGACGTGGCGTCCTCGACGCACTTTGCGCGTGTGTACTTCTCCGGCGATTGCGGCGGCAACAGCGCCAGCAACAGTCTTGGAGTCCGCCCTGCTTTCGCCATCTGCGCGTAGCGCGAACAATCTTACATCTCGCCGCGATAGCGGCGGTATCTACAGGGAGGCAGCATGAGTGTAGTTTATTCAAAACGTGGATTATCCGAGATGGAATTTTGGAAGCAACTACTCAAAATAGAAAAGCTCTTTATTATATTTCTATTAAAAGACTTCGGGGTAAAGAATAGATCAAGAGAGCCAGAGTTTTACATCAAGGCCTATAAGATGTCAGATGAGGACGCAGAGGAGTTCATGAAACTCTGCGACTCATACGGCATAGCCAAAATAACGGATAATTATCCCGAGTGGCTAATAGAAAAGTTTAGATCAGATTTATTAGAAATACTCCAAAGACTCAAAAGAAATATAAGAGATGCAAACGACGTAATACCAGCCTTCGAAAGTGAGTATTACGAAAGACGTTATTACCAAGATGAGGCAATAAGATGTTGCGGTGAGCTTTACGACGAATTCAGTCTAATCAAAGACATATTACATGTAGACCCAGAAAAATATATGCGATATGTAGGAATGATTGAGTACGAAGCAACGCTTCTAAAGGGATGGAGAAAAGCTGATAACAAGCTGCTCAGACAAATTAAAAAGAAAGGTAAATAGCATATAGGTTAACAACTGATTCGAGCCAACTGGTGGCTTCGTGACGTGGCGAACTCGACGAACTTTGCGAATGTGAACAACAACGGCAATTGCAACAACAACAACGCCAGCAACAGTAATGGAGTCCGCCCTGATTTCTTTAGAACCCAATTAAGTAGACTATATGTCGAATGGATAAAAAGAAGAAAGGAGTTGTTATCCTTGCACATAGCTAAAAGTAAACGATTAGAGCTAGCAACTCTAATATCCAAGGATGTAGACGCAAGTTAGTACGCTAACAAGCTATAAGCTGCCGTAGCTATTGATGAGATACAAGATGAAAGAAATTAGTAATGCGAATTTATTGTTTGATGCATTTGAGAAATCTAAGAAGAATTCATATTGGAAGGCATCAATTCAAAAGTATGAATATGATATATGGAAAAATATTTACCTTACCCAGCAAGCCTTAGAAAATGGCACATATAAACAAAAGGATTTTGTAGAGTTTGATATAAACGAAAGAGGAAAGCCCAGGCATATTAAATCTATTCACATATCAGACAGAGTGGTTCAAAGGTCTTTGGTTGACAATGTGCTAACGCCGAGAACAGCTCCACATCTAATTTATGACAATGGTGCATCACAAGAAGGCAAAGGAACTGATTTTACTAGAAAGAGATTAAAAGAACATTTACTAAGATATTACAGAAAATATAAAACAAACAAGGGCTATGTGGTTTTGATAGACTTTAAGAAATATTTTCAGAGTATCGACCATAAGAAACTTTTAGAAGCATATAGGAAAGTCATTCCAGAGGATGATTTGTTTGAATTAGTAAAGTATCTAATTGAAATCAATACTGGTGACAAAGGGTTAGGTATCGGTGCACAGCTCTCACAAAATGCTGGTGTATTTTTCCCATCAGTAATTGATAACTATTTCAAAACGGTCAAAGGTGTAAAAGTCTATGATGCATACATGGACGATAGATGTATTGTTGTCAGAACAAAAGAAGAAGCAATTGAACTTTTAGATGAATTTAGAATTTTGGCAAAAGAATATAATCTAGTTGTCAACGAAAAGAAAACGCAAATAATTAAGCTAGAAAAGGGATTCACCTTTTTAAAAATGCGATACCTTTTAACGGATTCAGGAAAAGTAGTAATTCATCAAAAAGCTGATACGTTTACTAGAGAACGTAAGAGGCTTAAAAAATTCAAGAACAACAATATGTCTGCTCAAAGGGCCACCGAATGTTACAGAGCATGGCGTGGTACAGTCAAGAGATACAAGAACAATTACAGACGTATAAAAGATATGGATAAATTATTTGAGAATTTATATCCAGGGACAGATTATTTATCAATAAAAGAAAAAGAAAAACGGAGGTAGAATGATGAAAATTTATGACACATCGGGAAATGAGCTTGAAAGGGATGAGATTGATTTCTCAACAGGAAGATTGCTACAAGGCAATGAGGAAGATACCCTAGTGTTTACCACTTGGGAAGAACTACCGGACGAGAACTCAAGCGTTGAGACAAATCCTACTATCGAGGATAGAGTAGGCGCAATAGAAACAGCACTAGAAGAATTATTGCTTCAATAGGGAGGGTTAGCAAATGTTTAGATTTTTACAAGTACAGTATCAATTAAAAGGCGAGGAATACATTCCTACATTGCGGAAAATGGTTATCAAAGGGCGTATCACAGCTGAGCAATTCAAGGAAATTACCGGGATTGAATATGTTGAGTGAAAATGAGAGAAAATGGTTAATTGAAAGAATTTGCTATCTGATAAAGGAAATGATAAAGAAATCAGATGATTACAGGGCAGTAGAAATTCGTGAACTCACACAAAAATTAGAAGAGGATAAATAATATGTTTGAAACTATTATAGGTTCGCAAGCTCCACCAGACCAAATTTTCCAATGGCTTGTTATTGCATTTCTAGTTGCGGTTTATTTTTGGCCAGGTCTAAAAGAAAAAATGAGAGTTTGGCATGCAAACGATGGAAAAACAATAAATGAACGGGTTGACAAAAACTCAAAAGAAATCGAGGAGCTAAAGGACTGGAGAGATAACATTGCAGAAAAACGTTTTGCGAATGACTACAGGGAAATAGGTATAGTCAAAGAGGCTTTAAGCGGAAGAATAGAAAACGAAAGAAAAGCTAATGAGGAATTAGGCCTATTAATGAAATCCATTAGAGAAATTTTAAAGACACTTGATACAGAGGGAGCTATCAATTGCCTAAACGAAATTGATGAATACATCATTAAAAAATCTCATGAGCCAGCAAATGAAAACACAGCTGAAGCTGATTGCAAATAAAATGGAGGTACATATATGGAACAATACTTAAACCTAATTATAATTTTAATATGCTTATGCTTAGGCTACATATTAAAGAGCAAAGTTAAAACTGAAAAAGTTAATGACTGGATTCCATTAATCATGGGCTTAACAGGTGTCTTACTAGCAGTTTGGATTAATGGGTTACCACTTACCCCAGAGATTTTGTTACAAGGCTTATTGAGTGGCCTTGCCTCTACTGGATGTTATGAGCTATTTAAAAATTTATTGGAAGAACGAATAAAAAACATTATTGAGGGATTAATAAAATAGGAAAAAAGGAGGGAGTGTACATGTTAATTATTGATGTTAGCCATCATCAAGGTTCAATTAATTGGAGCAAAGTAAAAGGAAATGTAGACGCAGCCATATTACGATTAGGTTATGGTACAGACAAACTGACTCATGATGATCGATATTTCGAAGAAAACTATCAGGAATGTAAAAGAAACGGTATTCCAGTAGGAGTGTATCTTTATTCTTATGCGACTGATATCGCAAAAGCAGAAAGCGAAGCTGCACACGCACTGAGATTGTTACAAGGAAAAGAAATAGAAGGACACGTTTGGTTTGACTCTGAGCAGGACGGAACACAAAACGTTGCAAGAAGCTGTGCTGCTAGTTTTTGTGAGATTATCAAGGCGGCAGGATTTAGACCCGGTATCTATGCTTCAATGTATTGGTTCAATACATATATGAAAGATTTCGATTATTACGATAAATGGGTAGCAAGATATTCCGTGAATGCTCCTAGCGTATCTGGTGCAGCTATTCTATGGCAGTATTCATCAGATGGTACAGTTGATGGTATTTCGAGCAGAGTTGACATGAATAAAGAATTAACAAATGCCATAGCAGAGGAATTAAAAGATGATTTTGCAGGCATGACGACAGTTGACATCTTATTCCATACGCTCGAAGGAAAATATGGCGAGGGAGATATAAGGCGCAAGGTATTGGGCGGTAGATATGAGGAGATACAAAAGCTTATCAACCGAATTGCTAACGCCACGGCTGAAGAACTTGCTCGTGATACATGGCATGGAAATTATGGAGCTGGTGATATAAGAGCATTCATTTTAGGCTCAAGGTATGAAGAAGTAATGGCTGTAATTAATCACACTACCGAAAAACGCACACAGCAAGCAGAGGTAGAAGGAAAAGGTGTTGCGAATAAATTTAGTAAGAAATACGCAAAGAAATATACAGCAAAAACTAACACAGTCTTGCGTTTGGGAGGCGCATCAAATTACAAAGAGGTTTGCGCTTTGCCAGCAGGAAAAACATTCACTTGTTATGGCTATTATTCAGATACTAATGATATATGGCTATGGGGAACATTCAATGGTAAAACAGGATTTGTTCACCTATCAGATTTAAAATAAGGTTGCTACTTATGCAACGCATTCTCCGTAGAGGCTGTTACTGTAATTATTATGGTAACGGCCTTTACAAGTTTCAAAACAAGTTGGTTTTGACGATTTAAAAAAGTTAGGCAAAAAGTTAGGCAAACACGCCTAACTTTTTACTTTTAAATTATATTACAAACAGTGAAAAATGCCGAAAAAACAAGAAAAATGAGATGTTATAAAACAGCATAAGACTAATAAAAAGAGCTCCGAATCAGACTCGAA
>JAGBJE010000039.1 GCA_017934625.1 Pseudobutyrivibrio sp.
CCTTTAGATACTGGATTAGATTAGTACGATACTGAGACGCCTCACCAGTGGTTGACGCATTTTCATAGGTGCTCAAAAGAGTGTTTACATCCCCCCTGTCATAGGCCTGTGCATTTTTTAGCATGTTGGCATCGATATCATTGCGCATACGCACTGCGCCTTTATCAAGAGGAATCTCTTTGTGATTTTCGATTACATACAAACGATTATCCGCTTTCTGAAGGAGACGCACCTTTTTCCCCATAATGTCCACGTCCAAAATTTGGGTCTGATCTGGGACAAAACCTTTCAAGGTCTGCTTAAGTGCCACTACCTTTGCCGACTCCTTGCGACGCTTTCTGGCAGAAGATTGTGCAAAAGAGGCACAAAAATCATGACCGTCACTAAAGAGATTTACCACAAAGGCAGCATCCTTGCTCATGCTAGGAGCCTCCTTTTTTTCATCCTCTTTTCTTCTAAGATCCCCCTGGCGGCTTTCGCGCATACCAAGTATGCTTCCGACGGTCCTTCCCTCGTACTTATCTATATCGGAGGCGACGATATCTAAAGCATTTTTAACCTCAAAAAGGGCGGCCTGCATATTCTGCACCTGCTTGTAGCGTTTTTTACCTGTGGAAAAACGGGGCTTTTTAGTATGCAGATAATGGCTGATACTATTAAGGCTCATTGCAAATTTAGCAGAAATGTCAGAAATTGATTCCTTGGACACTGGCACGGAGTTCATCCTCTCCATCTCTACCGATAAAGCCAGAATATCTATCTTTACATCCTGCATCTCCTTAGAGTCGGATTTGCTGTGGTCATTTACCAGAAGCTGGGCTATATCCATGGTGCGCTTGAACTGAAGCTGTCCTTTATACTCTTCAAAGTCTTTATTAGTCAATGCTGTAGTTTTTTCCAGGTTTCCCTTTGCATACACATCAAGGAGCATGTCGATTTCATCAAGTTCCTTTGCCGTCACTCCCATGCCAGCCTGTTTTTTTATTTTGGCATCTCCATTCTTATTCTTTTTATCAGCCAAATCATAGACCATTCGATCCTGATGATCTAAAAGCGTGGCAAAATTCTCTGTATTGTATATTTGTCTATTTTCAACCACCTCAAAATCATCACTCTGCTGGTTCTGCTTTTCCACAGGATTTTGATGTATATTTCCCCTTTCATATATATCTGACATAATCCACCTCCTAATACAACCGGTAAACATGTAACCATCCGTCCACACATACAAAGCCTCCTAGGGCTTTGTATTAAGAATCAAAAAGTTACAATTTCGATATATATTTGGAGTATAGCATAAAAAATACACCTCAAAAAATTATTCACAAAAAGTTGCGATTTACATATAAAAGGGCTACCTGTTACAGTAACAGGTAGCCCTTTTATTAATTAAATTATCTCGTATTCAAGGCTTGCAAAATCAGCCTTAAGAGTGATGGTATCAGCTCCCTTACTCCATGTAAAGGATGTAACTGAACCTTCGGTATTGATAGATAATTCACTGTCAAATCCAAATGCAGGATGTGTCTTTCTAAGGCGAAGCAATTCAATCTGCTTCTTTACAACGTCCTTATTAAGATCTGCTTCAATTTGATCAAGTGAAAGATTGGTTCTGTTGATTTCCTTATGTCCACCTGCTCCAGCTCGCTTAACAGCTTCGTGGTCATTCTTTCCTGCAAACAAATCAAGGTACCATACCTGTGGCTTACCTGGCATGAACATCTGAATTGCTCTGGCAAAGAGCATCTTCTTATCATCCTCACCAAGTGCACTATAGTATGTAGCATTTACCTGATAGTACATGTTCTTAGCTCCGTGAAGATCCTTAACGAATCCGCCACGTGCAACTAAAGTATCGATAAGCTTTTGAATCTCAGACTCAGGCAATAGTCCCTTTAAATCCAAAAGAGGAATACCGTCGTGGCAACCAAGCATGTTAACCACCTTAATATCCTTTTCAATCAATTCCTTAGCCCAATTAACAAGAAGCGAGCTATCATGGTTTTCGATTGCATGAATGAGTAGGCCTGGAAGGAAGAAATCGTATGTCATGTAGCCTTTACTTGCTACAAGCTCATAAATCTTCTCGCCATAGCTTGCGTGAATCTCTGGAAGGAGTGTAACTCCATTCTTATCTGCAAGCTCGCGAACCTTCTGAAGTAAGTCCCATGTACCTGGGTCGTTCAAGAAGTTCTTCTCGCCTGGCTCCTTTGGCGCATAAGCAAACGCATCCAATCTGACGATTTTAGCCCCGTATGATGCAAGTGTCTTAAGAGTGTTCTCGTAGAACTCCCAAACAAGTGGAGATTTGATATTCAAATCCATCTGACCTAAATATCTACGGCTGCTCTCAAGTAAATCAACTACAGCATCACGGTAGCCTTCATATTTACCAAGCTCTAAATCAGCCACTGCCTTACCCTCTGCAATCTGAGTGTTAACACAGTCTGCCAATCTACAAGCTGCCACGTACTGGATGTCCATCTTCTCCATAAGGTCCTCAGCCTCAAGCTTCTTATAACGAACCTCCTGGTAGAATGTATTCCAATATGGGACATTTCTTCCATCTGGGAAACGAACCATAAGAATTGGTAAGCCTGGCTTTCTGAAGAACATATCTTTGATATATTTCTCATCTGGCTGAATATATCCAGCCTCTGTCATTTCGCCACAGCCTTCCCAGAATTTGTTCCAGTTAATGAAGAAATCCTTATATTTAGAATTCTCACCGTTCTTAATAATATCCTGGAACTCCTTTGATAATACAGATGCATGATTGAGGATAAAATCAAGCTTAAGGTCAATATCCATACCCTTGATATCCTCGATTGCCTTGCGGCTGCCCAATTCCTCATTGATGCCGTAATCGATAACCGAGAAGCCTCTATCTAAATCTGTATTAAAAATGCTAGGCAAGATATAGAATGACTCGAAGACATCCTTTAAATCTTCCTTGCTCAAAACCTTTACAATATCATCAAGTGTGCCGCCCATAGAATCTGGGTAGGCATTTAACATAGGACCGTTCATTTTATTCCTCCATGAAATCCGCTTGTTACGGTAACAAGAATTATATTACTACATTCGACAGAACGTCTCATTTTAGTAATATAATACCTTGTTACCTACAAGCTCATCTAATAACTAAAACTTTACGTTATTTCATAAGCTCCTCGTACTGGGCGTACGATAAGAGTTCACCTGCTTTAGAAAGAATAATTTTTGCTTTGTGGGCCTGTGATTTTAAAAGGTTTTGTTCAAGCTCTAGTACAAGCATGGTGAATGCGCTATCAGTCTTACCATCGCGGTTTCTAGCCTTACGATGAGCTAGTGTTTCCTCTGGTGTACTGTTGAGAAGGATTGGAATATCCACACCTTCGTAATTGTCGCTGTTACCATGTGTCCATTCAATAACTAGAACTTTAATGTTTGTAAAATCAATCTGTTCATACCAAAGTTCAGAGTTGGTTCTACCCATTCTCTTAAGGTAGATTTTATTCTGGCCTGACTTGAAAGCCTTTACAATACTAGACACTTCATCGAAATCAATTTCGTTCTTAGTGCCAAGGTATCCAGTAAGACCCTTGCGACCGCCATCAATATAAGCCTGTGCCCATGGGTGCTCGCTTACATGCGCCTTGTCAGCATCTGTCTCTTCATCCTGCCATTTACGCAAGATGTCAAAATGCTCCATGCTACCTTCGCCAGACTTAACTAAGTTTCTCACACCCTCAGTGCGGAAAATGCGAAGTCGCTCTGCATCATTGTACATAGGGATACGTCTAGGATAGTTGTCGCCAGACATGGTGTAAGCACCAATGCCCTGCTCATTCAGCATGTAGCTGATAAGAGATGCGGTCTCAGACTTA
The DNA here is from genome assembly GCA_017934625.1 of Pseudobutyrivibrio sp. GTDB lineage: Bacteria > Bacillota > Clostridia > Lachnospirales > Lachnospiraceae > Pseudobutyrivibrio. Next base: position 3,870 of record JAGBJE010000039.1, read on the forward strand.
CCTACTCCCGAACCGCCACAAACTGTGATGACTGCTCTGCCATCCTTATCAAGGACTGCATCAAGCTGATCCATAAGAGAATCCATGATTACAAGTGCCTTTTTAACGTGTTCCTCACCTATTTCTACCTTGTCACCTGGCATATCGCCATGTGGAATGTCTTTGTATTGTTTAAGATCAATAGCCATAATAATTTCCTCCTAATCACTATAGATAAACATAAACAACACGTCATCATTATACATAAAAAAAAGAAATTACAAAATGCAATTTCTTTTTTTTATTTAAATTACCGAAAAAACTGTCCAATTATACAAAACATATTAGTAATCTATTCCGAAACAAGCTTTCCTAGTTTATCATGCTCCCGGAAGCCATCGATGTAAGCTCCGCTTACTAGACCAACATTTTCCTTCATTACATTCGGAAAATATTGGTCATGTCGCGCTTGCCAAGATTTTCGCAGCTTGTTTCTCATTTACATATACGACTTCGCGTTAGATGCGTCAACCTTTTCGAATGGGACCCAGATGTAGATACCGTCATCAGTGAGTCCCTCAAGACCTGCTGCTGTGCCTTTGGTTACAAGGGCTTTTACGCATTTGATGGCCATAGAACCTTGACCTGAGGCTGATTGGTATACGGTAAACTGCATCTTGCCATCTACGATAGACTGGCATCCACCTACAGTAGCATCAACACCTACTACAGGAATCTTGCTAAGATCATAGCCACGGCTTGCAAGGTAGTCTGCTGCACCAACCGCCATGGAATCATTGTTGCAAAATACTGCATCAAATGGCTGCTTTGTCTTTTCAACAATAGCCATCATATCCTTTGCTTTATTTTCATCCCATTCTGCACTATCATCAAATACAGTATTTACCTGAACTCCGTTTTCTCTGAAGAATTTGTACACTGATACAGAACGAGCAATCGCTGCATTATGTGTAAGTGGTCCACGCAGCATTACAATATTGATGCTGCTTGGCTTACCAAGTGCATTCCAAACATATTCGGCCTGGTATGTACCAGCATCCTGCTCGTAACTGCTGACTACCATATATTTATCCTTTTCCAGGAACTCCTCATCTGGCGCACCATTTACGTATATGATTGGAATATCACCTGCTGCAACCTCTAGCTGAAGTGCTGTACTTCTATCTACCGGCAGACAAATGATTGCATTATAGCCATCACTTACAGCCTGCTTTATCTGACTAACCTGGTCATTAACTGTATTGCAGCCCTCTCCTATGTCAAATGTAACACCCTCAGCTGCTGCATTTTCCTGTAGAGATTCCTTCAACAATAGCTTAAAATCATCATCTGGTGGCGCTGTATAAAATACCTTTACACCCTTGCCTGAACCAGAGCCGCTATTACTGCTTCCGCAGCCTGTCAGCATTAGACCTGTTGCCATAACGATTGTCAAAAGAAGTACTGCCAGCTTTTTCATTCTATTCTTAGCTCTCATATTCGTCCTCCTTCACAATCTTAAACTGCTGTACATAATCTGTAAGAGTCTGGGATGTATTTGCCAATTCATGAGAGTTGTCTGCCACATCCTGACTGCTTGCTGTAATGGACTGAGCCTGCTCTACCATATGCTTTGAGGTCTCAAGAATTTCATCCGCACTTGCAGCCTGTTCTTCTGAAATAGCTGCAACATTTGTTGAAACCTCATCAACCTTCTGAACATCCTGAATCATTAAATCAAGAAGCTCGTTTGACCTTTGAATGTTCTGATAAATTTTGTCGAATGTATCAACAGCTGTATTAATAAGTTCGCTGTTGGCCTCAATATTTCTAGCACTATTCTCAGCCTGAGCCACAACAGAATCAATAGCTTTACCTACTTCATTAATAAGGCTTGCAATATTATCAGCACTATCTGCAGATGTCTGGGCCAGCTTACCAATCTCTGTAGCAACTACAGCAAAGCCCTTACCAGCCTCTCCAGCACGTGCAGCTTCAATAGATGCATTAAGCGAAAGAAGATTTGTCTCATCTGCAATTTCTGCAATAAGACCAACAATCTTTGTAATCTCTTCTGATGCCTTTCCAACCTCGTTGATAGATTCAACCAATGCATCATTGCTGTTTTTGATTCCTTCCATGGCTGCTGAAAGCTGTTCCATATCCTCGCGGCCCTGCTTACTGATTTCAACAGTTTCCTTCATACTTTCATTAGCCTGATCAGAATTCTCTCTTGTATCAGAAACTACCATTGCAAGAGTAGTAGCGTTTTCCGCAATCTCATTTACAGCAAGTGCTAATTCATCAACTGTATTCTTAAGGTTGACCATTGCATTCTCCTGTGATTGAGATGCATCAAACATATCCTTACTTACTCTATCACTGTTATCAGATTCCTGTTTCAGCTTGTCTGATTCGTCGCTGATACTTGAAAGCATCTTGCGCATCAGCACAACAAATTTGCCAACCTGCTCACCCATTACACCGATTTCATCATTAGATTCCTTAGCAACCTCTATTGTGAAATCACCATCACTCATTGCTGAAATGTTCTGAGTAATGTTTGCGATTGGACGTACAACTCGGCCTATGATTACGCTAATCATAATGCTTATAAGAACAACTGCAATAGCTCCAACTGCAAATAGAATAAGGCTTAGCTTTGTAATATCTGCAAGAATAATACTATTAGCAATGTAAGATACAAGCACCCAATTGGTTCCTGATATCTCACTAAAAGCAACTGTATATCCACTGATTTCTTCTGTCGAATAATCTCCTGCTGAAATCTTTTTATAAGCACCCTTGATGATTGGATCATTGCTGCTATCGCTAATGGTAGTTGATACCAGACTATCATCTCTATGAGCAAGAATCATCATATCATCAGTGTCTACCAAAAATGAGCTGGCGTTCTTCATTTTTACACCAGAGTTAACGATAATGGTAATCTGATCTAGTGTCACATCTGCTGCTGCAACTCGGATTTCATCGCTTCCATCATTTACAATACCTGATGCAGAAATAACATATTTACCTTCCGAATTCTTATATGGTCTTCCGTATGCCATATTAACCCTAGACATACCTTCCTTGAACCACTGCTGTTCTGTAGGATTCGAAATTGAAATGTCAGCACCGTTACCATAAAGCACTTTACCAGACTGAGATGCCACATACACGCTATTAGGGGAATTTGTATTTGTTCCTACATAGGAAGTCAAATATCTCACCAATGTCTCATCATCTGGCTGCATACCTTCTATTCCCTTTTTAATAGCTGCGAAATTCTCCAGGTTTTCACTTAGCCATGAACTGATATTGTCAGACTGATTGCCAATAGAGCTTTCCAAATTCGCCTGCGCCATTTCCTGCATACTATTTCTTGATAGCATAGATGAAATAGCTACCAGCACAATTATCATGATAATAACAGCTGGAATAATCAGTAATAGAAGTTTATCTTTTATCTTCCTTACTTTTTCCTTTTTTTCCTTTACCTGATTTGCCATAGTATCCTCCATCTCGTAATATTGTCGCACACTACATGCATTGTCTGAATTTTATCACCTAAATGTGTATTAAGTGTTACTTTTTTCTGTCTATTTATTAATATTTCACGCAATAAAAAAACAGACTGGCTAACCAGTCTGTTTGCAAAGCCTAATAATACTATCTACGAAAACGTGTTGTTTCATATTTAGCTCTTGTTCTGACACATACCTTTAAATCCTGTACTCGTGTATCAATGTCTCCGTCTTCTATAACCACATCGATAGATGAAGCCATATTATCAATCAAAAGATTATCAAAGTCCATAACTGGTGTTGCAACCAGGATTTTGTACTTTTCCTCAAAGGAGTCGGTGTCTAAAAACTCTAAAAGGATTGGATTAATCTCCTGTTCTTGTTGTCTCTCCATCTTATTTATCCTCCTTTTTAATGTAATTGGAAGGTATAATACCTTCGTTGGGCCCCTCCTTGTCCATTATTTTAAAATGAATTTGTGTAATAAATATGTCTTGCCAGGTTATCATCACCAAAATCTACAATTATTATTCCATAGCTTGTATCTGGCTTAAGATTATATTCCATTAATAATTCATTCAAGGCTTTTGCATAGCCTCTAGGATGACCAATCTTTCCATCACCACTAGTACTTACGAAATTAAAGAACAATGTGCTTTCATCAGCCTCACAGTTTTCCAATCCGTCTACAACAGCCTCATATTTATCCTCAACAGAATACTTATATCTATCCTGAACCCACAGTCTATAATTGTCAAAAACATATAGCTCATATGGAATATCAGCAGGGATCTTGTTATCTTGTTCAGACCAGCTCATATTCAGTCCTGTTATTCCACTTCCTTGCTCATCCTTAAAGCGGGTCGCAAGAACAACTCTTCCTCTGACATCACCCAGCGTTGGAATTTCATCCTCTGTATACCAGTAATCCTTGTTAGCTTTGATTTCGTCTAATAAAAGCTTTTGAATATCACTTACAGAATGAGTATCATCCTCAATCTTAATATTCACGATTACTGACTCGGCAGGATGCTGCTGTAGAAACGAATACAAAGCCTTCGTTACATCCTCAAAATATAAGTAATCAGAAAATAAATTTCCCTCCTTATGACAGTTGGCAAAATTATGAACAAGCTTTAACCTATTAGCCCCATTCTTATCATCAATAGCTACCCTTAAATCAAGGTATCTATATCCGTTGTCTAACTGAGTACTAATATCTGTATCCTGGCATCTCATAACATATCCCAGCATGACATTTCTAGCACAGGAATCGTGAGTACCAGGTATTGTTATTTGAGATAGGTAAACATCATCATTTATGTAACTCATCCAATTAGCTGTATCAGAATAAGGTACATCCATATCCACTGTAACGGCATTAATATTATTATCATCACTAACAAACAATGCTATTAGTATAACAACAATAATTCCAATCATTACGCCACAGATGATTCTAAAGATTCGTCCCTTCTCCATATGCATGCCCCCATTCTCATATTTTGTCCTATCTTTATTATTATTTTAGCATTCTTTAGTGACAAAGTCTTTCAGTTTCTTTAAAATATAAATTATGATTGAACGAAAAAGACTACTATCAATAGGATATTACAAAAAAGCTCCCTCATTTACAGGGAGCGATAAGAACAAATGCTATAAAATTGAAAAATTCTTAGAGGAAGGTACAGAAGAGCCACTATTTAAAGCAACCATCTGGCCTGGACCATACAGCTTTGAAAACACTGCAGATGAATTAAAGCAATCCCAAACTGCAGCCTTCACAGAAGAAGGCCTCCTTGCGCTTGTGGACTGGATGAATTCCATTGAGCTATAGCACCCTAGGAAGATTTAGATGCACGTTTATTTTCATACATGTGCTCATCCGCTCTCTTTACTAGTGATCTAAAATCTTCATCCATAGATGAATCATAGGTCGCATCACCAATAGCAACACCTATGTTGTATTCATGATTGCCCTGTACATTGGCGGTATATATCTTTGTCATAAACATTTGCTTTAAACGTTCTGTATTTACGCTTCTGCTTGAAGGAATAATACAACAGAACTCGTCTCCACCTGTTCTATAGCAGTTACCATATTTTCCATATACTTCATTGAAAATATTTGCAACTATTGTGATGTATTCGTCACCTGCTTCATGACCAAAGGTATCATTACAATTCTTTAACCCATTGGCATCTGCCACTACTGCTACTAATCCTTCTAAGCTGCCACCGCTTTTAGCATGACTCTCAAATGCATTTCGATTTAAAAGGCCTGTCATACTATCTGTAAGAGCAAATATCTCTAGCTGCTTAACCTGGTTGCCCTTTTCAATGATTTCATTGGCATCCTTAATCATATCTCTCGCAAGAATAAAAATGAAAAGGAAAAAAATATATCTACCAATTCTGTCAGCATCTCCAATTGTTTTGTAATATGATGATATGTCAACTACCACAGCCACCAAAAATCCAGTTAAGCCTACAGCACAAATTTCGATATGCCTTGAAATTCGTCGATGTATCAGCTGAACAATCATTCCAATAATCATATAAAATACAGCAACAAACAACATTATCTGAGTCACTACAAGTGTCTGTCTGTATTCAGCAATCTTTAGGAAATGAAGAGTTGTAAGAACCACAAACTCAATCATGGCTGCCCAAATTACAATCTTTTTTAGTATCTTACTATATATATTAAGATAACTATCAAAAAACATTACAAATGGTGGTATAACTAATATCAAGCACAGGTATGGAATTATAGAATTAATGATTCTGTTCCGGAATATAAGATTAGCTGCATCGGTTTCATTAATAGACCAAACACCACAGAAGAATGCAAACCAGCCCAAATATAATAATTCTTTTGAAAGCTGCTGCTTTCTATGCATCACGCCGTAATAACCTAGAATTACCAGACTCAACAAAACAATAAGCAAGCTTATGAAAAATCTAGGCATAGATTTAAGTAGAATCGCATTATACATTCCATAAGAGCTTCCAATATAAAAATCCATTTCCTGGCCTTCCACCTGTTGATATATAGGCGTAACAACAATAGCAACATATTGCATGCCATCATTTATGTCAATGAAGTGGAATCTAGAGCCTGTAGATGAAGTCCAGAAGCCTCCAGTTTTTGTGAATTTATAAATAACTTTGCCTCCGCTATAGCACTGAACCTTATGATGAGTAGTGTAGAACATAATTCCAGTATGATGATAATCATATTCTGAAACATCTAAAATATACTCAATAGAGCCATCTTCTAAATGAGCTATAGTCATTGGCTCTATTGCAGAGGCCTCGCCTTCGTCAAAGTCTTCTTTTGTACAAAAATAACAAACAAGCAAGAGAATCGCTGCTAGTACAATCATCCCTGTATTAAATTTTGAAATAATAGTATCTTTCTGCTCTCTTAGTTTGCTTATCATAGTAAACCTTCAGTTATATATTTATTACATATTTAATCTGTTCACAAATTTATAACAATTTTACCATGATTTTATAACATTTACAATTATGACATTTATACCAAAAATCTGTATATATAGTTGTATAGCTTGTCTGTATTCTCTATATAACTAGAATGATTCTCGCCTGGAAGGATTAATAATTGAGCATCATTGATATTGTTAGCGATTTTATTGGTCTCCTTTTCCTTTATGCAATCATCTTCTCCAGCTATTATCATAGCCGGCACTGATATTCTTCTTAATTCAGCTACATCAATGTCAGGCTCTACTAACATCATATATGTTATTGGATCATTGGTTCTTTTATATTCCTTTTTAATCTCTCGCAAATCCTTGTGATGAATTCCTGCCGGACTCAAATTGGCTCCGCAACATACTATTCTAGATATTTTGTTACTAGCCTTTATAGCAACTAAAAGCGCAATTATTCCGCCATCTGAGTAGCCAACTAGTGCAGGTGATTTAATATCTAATGCATCTATCAGATTTATTACATCATCAGCCATATCAGCATAATGATATTCCTTTGGTGTTGCACTTTCACCATGCCCTCTAGAATCCATTGCATAAACAGTATGTTCCCTACACATAGCACAAACAAGCTCATCAAAAGTATGATGATCCCCATTATTTCCATGTATAAGAATAACCGGCGTCCCCTCGCCGGTCTTCTCATAACATATTACTTGTGAATTTAGCTGAATATACATACTTCACCCTCACTAGCCTTACGGCACCTTCTTCATAATTTAATCTATTTTGCAGCTATTACCTGCTTCATATCATATAATCCTGCTGGCTTGTCAGCTAAGTACTTAGCAGCCTCAACTGCACCCTTAGCAAATACACCCTTAGAATAAGCTGTGTGCTTGATAGTGATAACCTCATCTAGGCCTGCAAAAATAACCTCATGCTCACCTACAATATTACCACCTCTTACTGCAGAAATGCCAATCTCATTCTTTGGACGCTTCTCTCTTCTATCTGCGCGGCCATATACATAATCGTAATCTTCCTCAAGGGCTTCATTACAAGCATCAGCAAGAGCCAAAGCAGTTCCGCTTGGGGCATCTAATTTCTGATTGTGATGCTTCTCAACGATTTCAATATCAAAGCCTGCATCAGCAAATACCTGAGTTGCCTTCTTGCAAAGGTCAAACAGTGTATTAATACCAAGAGACATGTTTGCTGAACGAAGAATTCCACATTTCTTACTTGCGCTGTCAACATGTGCAATCATTTCATCAGTTAGCCCTGTTGTACAAAGCACTACGTTTTTATTATTTGCTTCGCAATAGTTTAGTAATTCGTCTATAGCTGAAACATTAGAAAAATCAATAATTACATCAAAATCAACATTAACCTTGTCTATAGATTCAAACACTGGATAATCGTTAGCTACAGCTGTGTACTTATCAACTCCTGCAACTATTTCTATATCCTTGTCATCCTTACACAAATCTGTTATAACTCTTCCCATGTGTCCATTGCAACCATGCATAACTGCTTTAACCATTTTTTGTCACCTCATTCTTATGTTTTTACTAAGTTTATAAAAAGTCGTAATAAAATACAAGAGCCAGAGATTATTTCTCTGACTCTATTTTTAAAACATTATCTGCTATTTTGAACAGTCCCTCTGACATATTCTGGCCGGTAATGATTACATTTGTTGCAAGTGATTTACCCTCAAGTGCATCTGTAATAGCATCCTCGGCAACTATGCCTTCGTCTAATACTCCAAGGACTTCATCAAGTACAAGCAAATCACATTCTCCTGTTCCTAACACCTTTTTGGCATAGTTAAGCCCATTAAGAATGTTGATTTTTTCTTCTTGTTTTTGTTCATCTGTAAGGTTCTCAAAACCATCCTTTGAACGCTCAAATCTGAAAAGCTTGATTTCAGGCTCAAGCTTTTCAAAATATTCTGTATTCGTCTCTGATTTAAGAAACTGTATTATAATGCACTTTTTGCCCTGTGATGCAAAGCGTATGGCATTTCCAAGTGCTGCTGCGGATTTTCCTTGTCCGTTTCCGTAGTATACTTGTATAGTTCCCTTTTCCATGATTCTCCTACTTTCTTATGCTAGCTCTCTTTCTCATTAATGGATCAAGAATTCTCTTTCTAATTCTAAGAGACTCTGGAGTAACCTCCAAAAGTTCATCAACATCGATAAAATCAAGGGCCTGCTCAAGACTCAATACTCTAGGTGGTACAAGTGTAAGTGCCTCATCAGCAGATGATGAACGAGTATTTGTAAGATGCTTCTTCTTACATACGTTAAGCTCTATATCCTCCGCACGTGAGCTTTGACCAATAACCATTCCTGAATAAACTTTTTCGCCTGGTCCGATGAATAATGTACCACGTTCCTGAGCAGCGAACAAACCATAAGTAACTGACTCACCAGTCTCGAAAGCGATAAGTGAACCCTGCTTACGATAAGCAATGTCACCCTTATATGGCTCGTATCCCTCAAAGATTGTATTGATGATACCATTACCCTTTGTATCTGTCATGAACTCACCACGATAACCGATAAGTCCACGAGCTGGAATCTTAAACTCAATACGTGTATATCCACCTGTGATAGGTGTCATGTTCTGAAGCTCACCCTTACGCTGTGAAAGCTTCTCGATAACTGCTCCTGTAAATTCATCTGGAACATCTACATAAGCACGTTCCATTGGCTCAAGCTTGCGTCCCTTTTCATCTGTGTGATAAAGAACCTCTGCCTTTGATACAGCAAACTCAAAGCCTTCTCTACGCATGTTCTCAATAAGAACCGAAAGATGAAGCTCACCACGTCCTGAAACCTTAAGTGAATCAGGTGAATCTGTATCCTCTACTCTAAGTGATACGTCTGTGTTTAACTCCTTCATAAGACGCTCGCGAATATGACGTGATGTAACGTACTTACCTTCCTGACCAGCAAGAGGACTATCATTTACAATGAAGTTCATTGAAATGGTAGGCTCTGAAATCTTCTGGAATGGAATTGGATTAGGTGCATCCACTGCACAGATTGTATCACCAATGTGAATGTCTGAAATACCGGAAATAGCTACAATAGAACCGATATTAGCCTCTTCAACATCTACTTTATTAAGTCCATCATACTCAAAAAGCTTTGAGATACGAACCTTATTATTCTTGCTCTCATCATGAGCATTAACAACGATAGCATCCTGATTAACCTTGATAGAACCATTTTCTACCTTACCGATACCGATACGTCCTACATATTCGTTATAATCGATTGTAGAAATGAGCACCTGTGTTGGAGCCTCTGGGTCACCCTTTGGAGCTGGAATATAATCAACAATTGTCTCGAAAAGTGCTGTCATATCCTTATGCTCTTCATCAAGGCTTCTGATTGCAAAGCCTTCCTTAGCACTTGCATAAATAAATGGGCAATCAAGCTGCTCATCTGAAGCGTCAAGATCCATGAAAAGCTCTAACACTTCATCGATAACCTCATCAGGACGTGCCTCTGGTCTATCAATCTTATTGATACAAACGATAACTGGCAAATCCAAATCAAGCGCCTTCATAAGAACGAACTTGGTCTGAGGCATTGCACCCTCAAAAGCATCTACTACAAGTACAACACCATTAACCATCTTAAGTACACGCTCAACCTCGCCACCGAAATCAGCATGACCTGGTGTATCAATAATGTTAATCTTTGTGCCCTTGTAATATACTGCTGTATTCTTTGAAAGAATTGTAATACCACGCTCACGCTCAATATCATTTGAGTCCATGACACGCTCTGCAACCTCTTGGTTCTCTCTGAATACACCTGACTGCTTCAAAAGCTCATCTACAAGTGTAGTCTTACCATGATCAACGTGTGCAATAATTGCAATGTTTCTAATATCTTCTCTACTTACTACTGACATAAAATTTCCTTTTCTACTGCAAACTTATAGGTACAGTAAAAACCCCAAATCCGTCGGTTACGCCTACAAGCATTATACTTCCACGTTCGACAACATGTCTCACTTAGGAAACATAATAGCTTGATGTCTACCGACTCACTTACATTCTTACCTACCAAATATATATAATACAGCGGCATCTCAGTCTTGGCAAGCGCGAGCAGGAGGGCCCCATGTAGTTAAGGAGGGACCCTTTAGGGAGGTTCCCTTGACTGCAATGGGAGGTGGCCTGCGGGAGCATGATAAACTAGGATGCCGCTTCTATCATTCTACGATTACTTAGTAGGTACGAGTTCGGTCTTGCCGCCCATGTAAGGCTGGAGAGCCTTAGGGATGGCTACGGAACCGTCTGCACGGAGGTTGTTCTCCAAGAATGCGATAAGCATACGTGGTGGAGCAACAACTGTGTTGTTAAGTGTGTGTGCGAAATACTTGCTTCCGTCCTCACCCTTAACACGAATCTTAAGACGACGTGCCTGTGCATCACCAAGGTTAGAGCAGCTACCTACCTCGAAGTACTTCTTCTGACGTGGTGACCAAGCCTCAACATCACAAGACTTAACCTTAAGGTCTGCAAGATCTCCTGAGCAGCACTCTAAAGTACGTACTGGAATATCTAAGCTACGGAATAAATCTACTGTATTGTTCCAAAGTATATCATAGTACTTCTTAGAATCCTCTGGCTTGCAAACTACAATCATCTCCTGCTTCTCGAACTGGTGTATACGGTAAACACCACGCTCTTCGATACCGTGAGCACCCTTTTCCTTTCTGAAGCAAGGGCTGTAGCTTGTAAGTGTGTATGGAAGGTTAGCTTCATCGTTAAGTGTATCAATGAACTTACCAATCATAGAATGCTCTGATGTACCGATGAGGTAGAGGTCTTCACCTTCGATTTTGTACATCATGGCATCCATTTCTTCGAATGACATAACACCAGTAACTACGTTTGAACGAATCATGAAAGGAGGAATGCAATATGTAAAGCCTCTGTCAATCATGAAATCACGAGCGTATGAAATAACAGCTGAGTGAAGACGAGCAATATCTCCCATTAAGTAATAGAAGCCGTTACCAGCAACCTTACCTGCAGCATCCATATCAATACCATTGAAACGCTCCATGATATCTGTGTGATATGGGATTTCAAAATCAGGAACAACTGGCTCACCAAACTTTTCAATTTCAACGTTGCAAGAATCGTCAGGACCAATTGGAACTGATGGATCGATAATGTTAGGAATCTTCATCATGATTTCCTCAACCTTATCTGCAAGCTCCTTCTCAACTGGCTCTAAATCCTTAATCTTCTGCTTAAGCTCAGCAACCTCTTTCTTAGCTGCCTCAGCTTCTTCCTTTTTGCCCTGAGCCATAAGAGCACCAATCTGCTTAGATGCCTTGTTCATTTCTGAACGCATATCATCAGCCTGCTGCTGAGTAGCTCTTCTCTTGTCATCAAGCTCGATGACCTCGTCAACGAGGCCAAGCTTGTGGTCCTGAAACTTCTTCTTAATGTTTTCTTTTACTGCGTCTGGGTTCTCACGTAAAAACTTAATGTCAATCATGTTAAATCTCCAATCTCTGTCTTAGTTCTTCGCTGCAAACTTGATTTTAAAGATGTACCAAAGCTGTGTTGCAATGAAGATAGATGAATATGTACCAGCAATTACACCAGCAAGAAGTGGTAATGCAAATTCTCTGATTGATGAAACACCAAGGATAAGAAGCATAAGTACCATGATTGCTGTAGTAATTGATGTAGAAATACTACGTGATAATGTCTGTGCTAATGAGCTGTTGCAAAGCTCAGCAAGATTCTCAGGTGTCTCTGTTCTGATTGCCTTGTGGTTTTCTCTGATACGGTCAAATACAACGATTGTATCGTTGACAGAATAACCAATAACTGTAAGCATACATGCAATAAATGCAGAACCTACAGAAATACGAGCGAATGCATAAAGTGCAAGAACTACAAGTACATCATGAACAAGTGCGATGATTGCTGATGATGCAAATCTAAGGTCCTTAAATCTGAACCAGATGTATACAAGCATGCAAAGTACAGCAACTATAACTGCAATAAGTGACTGGCTACGCATCTCTCCTGAAATAGTAGAACCAATACTCTGTGATGTAATTGATTCCTCAGTAACATCAAACTTGCTCTCAAGCATTTCGTTAAGACTGCTTCTCTCATCAAGTGTAAGTGTACGTGTCTTAAAGATTGCCTGATTGCTTCCATCAACTGTTGTTGTCTGGATGCTGCCCTCGCTTACACCAAGTGTATCAGCGATTTCTGGAACAACCTCAGCATCTAACTCTGAAAGTGAATATGTCTTGTTAAAGTCAACTGTTGTAGATGTACCACCTAAGAACTCAAGTGAGTAGTTAAGTCCTGCACCATCCTTAGCCTTAAATACGCCCATTGTAATGAAGCCTGCTGCAATAATTACAACTGAAATAGTAATAAAGATTGCCTTCTTTGATACGAAATCAAACTTTGTAGGCTCCTTAGCCTTACCATATGCCTTAGGTGAACGAATACCAATTGCATAGAATGAATTGATAAGGATTCGTGTAATAACAAGTGCTGTAAACATTGATAAAACAACACCAAGTGCAAGTGTGATAGCAAAGCCCTTAACTGTACCTGAACCAAGGATACCAAGAACAGCTGCTGCAATAAGTGTTGTGATGTTTCCATCTAAGATAGCTGAAAGTGCCTTTGAGAAACCTGTCTCAATTGATGAAATAACTGGACGACCAGCCTTAATCTCCTCACGTATACGAGCGAAGCAAATAACATTTGCATCAACCGCCATACCGATTGAAAGAATCATACCTGCGATACCAGGAAGTGTAAGTGTGATATCGAAAGCCTTTAAAATACCAACAAGCATTGCTGTGTAAAGTGCAAGTGCAAGTGAAGCAACAACACCTGGTACTAAGTACATTGCAATTAAGAATACCATTACAAGTATAAGACCAACGCCTGCTGCAATAAGTGATGTACGAAGTGCATCAGAACCAAGCTGTGCACCAACTACCTGTGACTCAAGCTCTGTAAGCTCGATATCAAGACCACCGATACGGATATATGAAGCAAGCTTCTCAGCTGCATCAAAATCTTCCATTCCTTCGATTACACAGTTACCATTTGTGATAGCTGAATTAACTCTTGGAACTGAAACGAACTGACCATCATAGTAAATTGCGATTGTCTCGCCTGAAGCAACTGCTGCTGTAGTAGCATCTGCAAATGCCTTTGTTCCTTCGTCATCAAATGTAAGCTGAACTACATACTCTGTAGCGTTTGTTGTCTGGTTTGTCTGTGAACCAGCCTGTGAGCTCTTAACATTTTTACCAGTAGCGATAACTGAGCCGTTATCAATAAGTGTCTGGATGTCATAGTTAAGAACATATCCTGGAGCACCACTCTCATCTGTGCCATAAGAATAGTTCTCGTTACCTTCGCTATCCTTCTGTGTAATGAAGTAAAGTGTACCTGGAGTACCAAGCTCTTCAAGAAGTGCATTGGCATCTGACACACCAGGAATCTCGACTGTGATACGCTTATCGCCTACACGGTAAACATTAGCTTCTGTTGTTGAGCTCTCTTCGCCCAAATCATTTTCGATACGCTGCTGAAGCTTAAGGATTGTATCCTGCATCTGCTCATCTGTAGGAGCCTTGCCAACAGCTTCGTATGTGATGGACACACCACCATCCAAATCCAAGCCCAGCTTTAAGCTGTCATCATTTTCTTTAATTGTGCCTGTAAGAACTATAGCTGCATAGTATCCTAATAATCCAAGGATTACTACGAACGCTACAAGCCAGGCAATACCCTGTCCCTTTTTTAAACGTTTCATAATTACTCTCCTATTCTATTTTAATGTGTTCTGCTCCATCTCTGCTGCATGAACCTTAAGAGCAATAGCACATTCAATACGTTTTTTCTGAAGCTCGCAGCCAACGTGATAGTTGCCTAAGATGCTTCCTGTAAAGTTATACGCATTAGCTGCACAACCGCCGCTGCAATAGAATCTTGCGAAGCAGTTTTTACATTCTTCCTTAGCATATACGTTACAGTGCTTAAATTCGTTAACGACGTCTTTCTTCTGTACCCCATTCCAAACGTCGCCAAGTAAGAAATCAGTGTTACCAACAAACTGATGGCATGGATAAAGTTCACCAGTAGGTGTAACTGCTAAGTATTCTGTACCTGAGCCGCAGCCAGATAATCTCTTATATACACAAGGGCCACCCTCTAAATCAATCATAAAGTGGAAGAAGTTGAAATCCTCTTTAGTGCCCTGACGTCTCATCATCTCTGCTGCAAGATTATCGTATTCTTCAAAGAGCTTTGGTAAATCCTCTTCGCGAAGTGCGTAATCGTCTGTTTCCTGTGCAACTACAGGCTCAACTGATATCTGTTTAAAGCCTTCGTTTGCAAGATGTAAAACATCCTTTGAAAAATCAAGATTATTTCTAGTGAAAGTACCTCTGATGTAATATTTATCCTGATTTCGTGATTCAGCCAAATCCTTGAACTTAGGCATGATTAAATCATAGCTAGGTGCTCCCTTTCTAAAAGGACGCATAAGATCATGGATTTCCTTACGACCATCACAGCTTAAAACTACATTACCCATTTCCTTGTTGACGAATTCCTTAACCTCGTCATTAAGAAGAACACCGTTAGTAGTAAGTGTAAAACGGAAGTTTTTATTATGTTCCTTTTCAAGAGAACGTCCGTAAGCAACTAAATCCTTAACAACCTGCCAATTCATAAGTGGCTCACCACCGAAGAAATCCACCTCAAGGTTGCGTCTGCTGCCTGAATTAGCAACTAGGAAATCAAGTGCCTGCTTACCTACCTCGTAGCTCATAAGCTCACGCTTACCTGTATGGTATTCACCCTCTTCTGCGAAGCAGTATTTACAAGCCAAGTTACAATCGTGTGTTATATGTAAGCACAATGCCTTAACAACTGTAGGACGTGCTGTAAAATCTGCAATACGAGGCTCATAATTATCTTCTGTAAATAATGAACCATCTTCAATTAACTGATTTATCTCTGAACGAATCTCTTCGATTTCTTCTGCTGAAACATCCTTATGATTCTCTTTAATAGTAGCGGTAGCTGATTCCTCTCCCTGCTCCTGCCAGAGTGCAAGGTAATCGTAGGTTAATTCATCTACTACATGAATAGCGCCGCTGTTAATATCTATGACAACGTTATAACCGTTGTTCTTAAACTGGTGTATCACTAAAAATAAGTCCTTTCATAAACGCACAATAGACCGTTCACCCTATAATTAGGGAGACCGGTCTTGTGGTTAAATATAAATTGTTTTACTAGATTAGTTCTTGTGCTCACAGCTCTGGTTACCAACTGTACAAGAAGTCTTGCAAGCTGACTGGCATGATGTCTGGCACTCGCCACATCCGCCTTCCTTTACTGTGTTCTGTAATCTCTTAGTATTAAGTGTCTTAATATGCTCCATTTTGTATCTCCTTTTAATATAAATTTGCTCCTACGAGCGAAAAACCTAGTGAAATTATACTACAGAGTAAGAAAAATATAAAGTCTTTTCCTATTCAGCCACTTTATTAGTGTAATTTACAACTGCATTATCAACGCAGAAATCAGTTGCTTTCTCAGTAATATAAGCTAATTTGAAGTATCTCTCTCCACTATATCCATCAACTGAAAAATCATCATAGAATGATGTTTCATCTGAATAACCCATTTGTGTATAAATCTTGGTAACAAACTCTTTATAATCGCTGTCATCAACCTGAATATTCTCTGCCTTGGCAACAGCCTCTAAGATAAGCTCTGTCTTTGTAGATTCCTCAACATTTGCCTTAATCTTAGCCACTTCCTCATCATAGTCATATCCCATTGATGTGATGTAATCCTTAAGAGTAGTACCATAAGCCTTGTACTGTCTATCCTGCATTTCAAGGATTAAATCTAATCTGGCCTGAAGCAAGCCCTCAGGAACCTCTGAAATCTTACTGTTGTTAATAAGAGCGTTTAACACTGCTGTTTCTGTATCGCTCTTAAGATTATTCTCAAGCTTGCTATTGTATGCCTCCTTAAGAGAATCAATATATTCATCAACTGTGTCATAGCCAAGCTTGTCTGATACGATATCGTCTGTCAAATCATCTACTGATGAAATAGCCTTGGCAATATAATTAACCTGGAATGTAAATACTACTGTCTGACCTGCCAAATCAGCATTTCCGTAGCTCTCTGGGAATGTAACATCATAGGCAACCTCCTCACCTACCTTGTGTCCAACAAGGCCTAGAGTAAAGCCATCGATATAGCCCTGTTCTGTACCTGCCGCACAGTTACCTGCTATATCAAGAGTCTGATCCTCAGCAGAGCCGCCATCAAAAGCCACGCCATCCTGAGAGCCAACGTAATCTACATTGACAATAGAATCCTCTTTGATTTCCTTAGCGCTATTGTCTTCAACGTATATATTGGCGCTGGCAACAGTGTCTGCAACATAAGCATCAAAGCCCTCATCAGTGTAATCATATTCACCTTCTAATGTAACTTCAATGCCCTTGTAGTCACCCAATGTAACTAATTCATCAACATCATATTCTATTTCAGCCTGCTGCTTAGTAGCTTCCTTCTTTGAATCGGTATTGGAATTATCAGCTTCTGACTTACCACAAGCTGTTACCGAAAAAACCATTACTACAGCTAAAGCAAAGGCTACAAATCTATTTTTCATGATTTATCCTCCTAAACTAGAAATCCTGACTTAGTGTACCATATAACCTATGGAAAAGCAAAAAAACAATAGGACTTTAAGGCACTAAAACAGCTCTTTAAGTCCTATTGTTATCCTCATGTAATTATTTACTTTTCTTTGTAGTCTTTTTTGCGGTAGCTTTGACGGGCTCCTTATCTGGCTCCTTTTCAACCCTTGTACGGTCATACATAACTGTCATCGCTTTTATCTTCTCAGCAAGCTCGTCTGTAAGCTCTCCATCAATTAAACGCCACTGCCAGTTACCACTTTCAGTGCCAGGAACATTGATACGATTGTTTTTGCCAAGTCCAAGATAATCCTGCATCTGAGCCACAAATAGAATAGCTACTGAGCTCATTCCGCCTCTAATCATGCCCCAGTTGAAGCCTTCTGATCTAGATATACCCAAGTATTTTCTAGCGTAATCTCTGTCCTTCTTTTTGGCATCCTTGTACCACTCCATAACAGTAGCGTTATCATGCGTGCCGGTATAGCATATACAATTTTTGTCATAGGTATGAGGCTGATAGTTATTTGACTCGCCTGAATCAAATGCAAATTCCAGCACCTTCATACCAGGCCAGTTGCTGTCCTTTAAAAGCTTAACAACTGTAGGTGATGGTTCGCCCAAATCCTCTGCAATAAATTCGATATTATCAAACTTCTTATTGAGAAGACCAACCAAATCCATACCCGGACCCTTTTTCCATTTACCATTCTTAGCAGTGTTGTCTGCCGCAGGTACTGACCAGTACTCATCAAAGCCTCTGAAATGGTCTATTCTAAGAACATCATAAAGTTTTGCTGCGCCTTCTATTCTACGAATCCACCAACGATAATTATCCTTCTTAAGAGCCTTCCAATCATAGCATGGATTACCCCAAAGCTGACCATCCTCGCTGAAATAATCTGGTGGAACTCCTGCAACCTCTACTGGATAGTTTTCCTCATCCAGACTAAAGAACTCTGGCTCAGCCCACACATCACAGGAATCAAGAGCAACATATATTGGTAGGTCACCGATTATCTCGATTCCCAAATCATTAATGTATTTTTTCAGTTTAGTCCACTGTTTGAAGAAAAGATATTGAATGTAAATAAATAGCTCAATATCCTCAGATAGCTCCTTTGTATATTTCTCTACGGCAGCCTTCTCATGTAGTCTGATATCCTCCTCAGGCCACTCCTGCCAGCTGAGCTGTCCAAAATGTCTTTTTAAAGACATGAATAAAGCGTAATTTTCCACCCAAGGATTATTCTTCTTGAAATCAGCTATTTCGCCTAAGCTGTCCTTATAACCCTTCTTTTTTGCCTTCTCTAAAATCTTGAATCGACTGGTATAAATCTGGCCATAGTCTACATATCTTGGATTTGTGCCCCAATTTTCTTTTTCAATTTCCTTCTTCGTAAGCAAGCCTTCTTCCACTAACATATCTAAATCAATGAAATAAGGATTTCCTGCAAATGTAGAAAAGCTCTGATATGGGCTATCGCCATAACTAGTTGGTCCAAGTGGTAGCACCTGCCAATATTTCTGACCAGAAGCCTTTAAAAAATCAGCAAATTCGTATGCTGCTTTACCAAAAGTTCCTATACCATAGGCACTTGGCAGTGAAGATATAGGGAGTAAAATTCCGCTACTTCTTTTCATTGTTTTATCTCCTTTAAGTTAAATAAGGCTAACGGGAAAGCGCAGCATTGTATATCCCCTTCGGGGATGGGCTGCGCTGTGGGAGTACAATTTCAAAATCAAGTTTTGAAATTATACTCCTTATCCCTTTACAGCTCCTGCAATAACACCTTTTATAATATACTTCTGTAAGCAGATATACATTATTATAATAGGTAATACTGTCATCATAATACATGCCATCATTGGTCCCATCTCTACATGTCCGTAGCTTCCTCTGAAATACTGTATAAGAATTGGGATTGTCATGTACTTCTTTCTATCAAGTACAAGGTATGGCAATAAATAATCGTTCCATAGCCACATTGTCTCAAGGATGGCTACCGAAATAAGTGTAGGCTTTAATATCGGAAGCACAATCTGGAAAAAGGTCTGAATCGGATTGCATCCATCAATCATAGCCGCCTCTTCTATTTCAAGAGGTATAGATTTCATAAAGCCTGTAAACATAAACACTGCAAGTCCTGCACCAAAACCTAAGTAAATGATGCAGATGTTAAATGGTGTGTCCAAATCTAATCTATCAGCTGTAGATGAAAGAGTAAACATTAACATTTGGAATGGAACCACCATCGAGAATACAAACAAAGCATAACACACTTTTGAGAGTATTCCGTGAACACGTGTAATATACCAAGCGCACATTGATGTACAAACAAGAATTAACACATCAGATGTCACTGTGATAACTAAGCTATATCCAAAGGCTGCTGCAAAGCCCTTAGATGAAAGAGCATTCTGATAATTAAATAATCCTACAAAGCTCTTTGCATTAGGTAGCTGGAATACGGTGCTAGTACTGATGAATGTGTCACCCTTAAGTGAATTAATCAAAATCATAAAAACAGGGTAAACCCAAAGCACCGCAAGCAAACACAAAACAATAAATACAACTATTTTTGCAATCTGTTCTTTTGCTTTCATTATTGCTGTACCTCCTTTGATTTAGTAAATCTAAGCTGAATCATGGAGATAATTATAACCATAATACAGAATATAACTGCCTTAGCCTGTCCATATCCCTTCCACTGAGGGCCTGTACGGCTGTAGAAGGTGTTGTAGATATTGAGGGCCAGCATTTCTGATGCATGGGCTGGCTCACCACCTGTAAGGGCTAAGTTTTGGTCAAACAGCTTGAAGCCATTTGTAATTGTAAGGAAGGTACATATTGTGATTGATGGCATTACATTTGGAATTTTAATTCTAAAAAGAATTTGTCCTGTTGTTGCCCCATCAATCTTTGCAGCCTCAATGTAATCATCTGGAATAGATTGAAGACCTGCAATATAAATAATCATCATATAACCTATCTGCTGCCAACACATAAGGATTGTAAGACCTATAAACCCATAAGTTGCATTAAGCGCAAGCAGAGGCTTTTCAAGAATTGATAAAACGCAGTTCAAAAGAATCTGCCATATGTAGCCTAAAACAATACCGCCAATTAAATTTGGCATAAAAAATACTGTTCTAAAAATATTTGCCCCTTTAATTTTGTTTGTAAGAGCAAGCGCAATAGCAAATGCTATCACATTTATAAGTACCGTTGAAACTACGGTAAAAAGCGCTGTGAACCAGAACGAGTGCCAAAACTCAGAATCTGCCAAAGCATACGCATAATTGTCTAATCCATTAAATGATGCTTTTTTTATTGTAGTAAATCTACAAAAAGATAAATATAAGCCCTGAACAAAGGGATATATAAAGCCTACGCTAAATGCTGCCAATGTAGGCAACACAAACACAGGCCAGTATTTTCTAATTGCTTTTTCCATATCATTACCCTTTATATATGTGAGTTAAAATGTCCTAAAAATTGGAGGGCGTTAGGCAGCGCCCTCCATTAAATTGAAAGAATAAAAGAAGAAGATTACTTCAATCAATCTTAGTTATTAGCTGCTGCATACTCTGATGCCCAGCCGTCTACAAATGCGGTTACAACATCATCCCATGAACCAGTACCTGCTGCATAAGCTGTAAGTGCACTGCCTACGCCATTCTTCCACTCTTCTGATGGCATAGTTGTGAAGTTCCAAGAAACTGGTGTCTTACCATTGTCTGTATAGTCTCTATCGTTAAGAACAAAAAGATTTGTTGTGTCTGCTGCATTCTTGAAAGGAATTACACCAATCTGATCTGCAAGCATGCTTGTACCTGCCTCGCTTGTTACCATCCATGTAAGGAAATCGATTGTAGCCTGGATGTCCTCTTCAGATGCTTCTGAGTTTACACACCAGTAGTTTTCTGTACCTGTGCAAAGACCCTGATTAGCCTCATCGCCAGCGCCTATATAAATAGGAATCATAGCAAGCTCATCATCTGTCATTCCCTTGTCTATAAGGTTTGCATATTCCCATGAACCATTCTGGAAGAATACTGCTTCTCCTGATGCAAATTCATTTTCAGCATCATCACCTGTCTTACCAGCAAGCTCTGATGGATCACATGTAGCATTGTTGATGTAAAGATCCCAAATAGCCTTGTAGTTATCAAGGTACTTACCCTCGATTGCATCTGTAGAATCAATACCCTTATCCTGATATTCGAAGTAGATAGGAAGATTTGCAAGATGTGTCTTAAATCTCCAGTCAGATGAACCATCCATACCTGCTGATGTAAACGCTGCAAAGCCTAACTCATCTTTTCTTGCTGTGATATCCTCAGCAACCTTCTTTAAATCATCAAAGCTAGCAATATCATCTACTGTATAACCAGCTTCCTCAAGTAGCTTTGTATTTGTAATAATTCCATAAGACTCGATTACATATGCGATACCTGCTACTGCATCCCCATCATAAAGAGCAAATGAATCGCTTGTTAACTCATCATATAGAGATGTTCCCTTAAGGTCATAGCAATAATCCTTCCAGTTAGCAAGACCTACAGGTCCGTTAACCTGGAACAAAGTAGGAGCTTCGTCCTTGATAATCTCTGATGATAATGTCTCCTCGTATGTGCCAGAAGCGGCTGTGATAACTGTTACAGGAACCCCTGTCTCCTCTGTGTACTGCTTAGCAATATCCTGCCAAGCCTCATCAGCCTCAGGTTTGAAATTAAGATAATAAACCTGTCCCTTTGAGCCATCTGCGGCACCATCTGCGGCACCATCTGTGCTTGCTGAATCGCCACCCTTTGAACCACAGCCAGCAAATGTAGCTGCAGCCATCATTGCGATTAACCCTAATGCCAATACTTTCTTCATCTTCATTGTTACACTCTCCTTTTGTGTATAAATAGTTTCTATGTTTCAACACTAGAATTATTACACTCTAATGTAAAAACCAAGTTTAGCTCTTGAGTGTTTCTCCCTCTCGAAGAGTAGTTGGAAGCGTAATATGTTTGTGTGATTTGCCTCCTATAATATCTACTAAAAGCTTTACTGCTTCGCACCCCATTTTTTCCATTGGCTGACACAATGTAGAAAGAACTGGATTCATGTATTCCGATGCTTCAATTCCATCGATAGCAATAAGAGCCACATCCTCAGGAACCTTTTTGCCAGCTTCCTTTAATGCCTTCATAGCCCCCATAGCCATGTTGTCAGAAATGGCAAAAATCGCTGTGAAATCCCTGTCCTTCTTTAGCCACTGCTTTGTGCCTTCGTATGCATCTGCAATATTGTAGCTATTGATTTCTATGATTAAATTCTTATCAAGTGTAAGGCCAAAATCCTTTAAGGCTCTTTCATAGCCTGCATATCTAACCTGACTGACTGAACCATCATCTGCCCCTGATAAAAGCACTGCAATCTTTCTATGTCCCTGTTTATAAAGTGCCTCTACAGCATCATATGCAGCCTGATTATCATCTATGCAAACGCTGGAATAATCAGCCTTATCAAGATTTCCATATTCATTACTGAAGGTACAGCACACATAAGGTACATTGATGCAATGCATCTGTTCCTTGGTGTAGTCAAGCTTTCCTCCAAGTAGAATAAGCCCCTGCAAACGCTTGTCTCTCTCCATCATTGCAGCCGTCATAATCTCATTATCAGATGTGCCGATTTGCTGCATAACCATAGTAAAGCCTGCCTTTTCAATCTTGCTTCCAATGGCGGTGATAATCTGTGTATAGAATGGGTTAGACATTCCTCGAACCACTACGCCAATGTTATCTGAAGAAGCTTTGCCAAGCTCCCTGGCACTTGTATTTGGTATGTAATTATATTTTTCTACAACCGCAAGAACGCTTTCCTTAGCCTTTTCGCTAACATCAGGATGATTGTTAAGCACACGTGAAACAGTACTTACACTAACACCTGCAAGCCTTGCTATATCTTTTATTGTCATATTTTTACCTGAATTATTATGAAGATCTATATTTTTGGAAACGTTACTGGTAACGTTTCCAGCTGACATATAAAATCATAACCCAAACCTTGTTTTACGTCAAGAAACTATTTTTATTTCTATTTATACACCAAATTTTTCCTTACCATATCGTGCACATTACACAACACAAATTCTATTTGGCACTCGTTCTCATTTACTGAACATGTTATTTTTACATTTTTATTTTAGTTTTGTCACAGTTTTTTAATAAAAAGAGCGTATATTTAAAATCACTCTCTTATGTATTCATGTTTGAAAGGAGTTAGTTTATATGAAAGTGTTTAAGAAATTAGCTAGTCTAACGCTTGCTCTCACATTGATTTTCTGTGCAACACTATTTTGCACTATGCCAAGCGTTGAGGCCAAGGGTTCTTCGCAGGTAGTTATTGGCGGTGTTCTCATTCAAGGCGCTGATGTTGTGGTCGCTACTTCTGGTACCGTTGCATCAGATGACGGAATGTACCATCTAGTTGCTTCAGATGCAAGCCAAACTGCACCTGTTGGCACTGATGTAGCTCAGCAACCTGTAAGTGCTGCTGCATCTTTTTCAGTTCCTTTAAATAAGGGAGCCGATAGCTCCATGTTATTCAAGAAGTTTACAGTATGCGTAATGAAGGGCGGAGCTCTTACTCCTGTTTCAAACAGCATGTATATAACAAACCCAGAGGCTTGCGCAAGCTTCGCTCCTGCACGTATGGATTTTGGAAAGAAGGGCATTTTACCTGATTTGCTAACATCTGTTGCAAATAAGAATCAGCCAGCTGACTTAGGCGTTAAGCAGGTTAATCTTAATGTACCTCTTTCAAAGCTAAATTCTTTAGCTGGATATGATTATTCAGTAATGAAATACAACAGCCAGGGCATCCAGGTAAATATGATTATCCTTGTAGACGGAAATACTGCTGCACAGTATGTAAATCCTTATTCAATGGACGGTTGGGGTGCTCAC
>JAGBJE010000040.1 GCA_017934625.1 Pseudobutyrivibrio sp.
GATATCACTGGCACAATCGATCATATCTTCAAGAATGTAATGATGGATTGCGGAAGCTGCTCGCTTCAAAAGGTCTGCGACGAAGTCGAAGGCCTCCGTGAGCTGCATTTCTCCGCTCAAAAATAACGTTAAATTAAAACTACCGTTATTTCTATCATTAAAAAGTTTAAGTGAGGAGATTAGCTTGAAGGAATTATATATCATCATAAAATGACCTTCTTTTTCCATCCCTACTTAGATGGCAGCTTGCTGGTATCTTATGTAGGGCAATGAGAAAAAGCAGAGCGAAAGCGTGTCATTGATGATGATATATAAGTCCTGAAAAGTAATCTCCGGATTAAAGGAATTAAAGAAAGGGAGTATTAATAATGCCAGAAATGAGTAAAGCAATTATCCCACCACACATGGGGGATAAGGAGCCAAGCAAGAAGATTATCGCACTTGGAAGAAAAATTACAGATGTTATGCCACACAAGATGTTTGGCATAAAGGTAGAGGACCCAGAGTACTGGGGTCTTGCAGAAATCGTTACAGAGGAAATGGCTGAGGTAGGCCTTACAATGAAGGTTCGCCACCACTATACATTTGAGGATCTCTGCAAAATGAATCCTGAGAAGGCAAAGGATAAAGATGCTTTCCAGAAGTTAATTGATGATATGTGCTATATCGGACTTTTAGAGTACGACTATGGTAATCACTACGATCACAACGGACGCACAGCTCCACAGTCTGAGAGAAGATATACACTTCCTATCTTCGTTCCAGGCTCTGCAGAGCTTTTCAACATGGAAGAGTCAGTTCCAGGTGAGCGTTCAAATAATAGAATAAAGCAGCATCCAGCTGTTGCATCATTCTTTGAGAGAATGACATATTTACCACTTGATGGTCTTACACATCTTATCCCACCAGGAGGTGCAGGCGTAGGTATGCACGTTATTCCTGTTGAGAAGGCTATCGAGTTTGAAAACGAAAAGGTAGACCTTGAGCAGATTTCATACTGGCTCAAGAAATACGAAGGCCACATCGGTGTCGGTCAGTGTTCATGCCGTGTATCACGTGCTTGCCTTGAAGAAGGCTGTGGCGATGATGAAATGAACTGGTGTATTGGTCTTGGTGATTTCGCTGATTATTGCCGTGAGACTGGCAAGGGTCACGATATCACATACGAGGAGGCTATGCGTATTGTTGAGCGTGCTGAGACTCTTGGTTACGTTCACCAGATTACAAATATCGACGGTGAGAACAAGATTTTTGGTCTTTGCAACTGTAACGTAAATATTTGTAATGCTCTTCGTACATCTCAGCTTTTCAACACACCTAACATGTCACGCTCTGCTTATACAGCACATGTAGAGGCTGAAAAGTGCGTAGCTTGTGGTAAGTGCGTTGAGTACTGCCCAGCTGGTGCAGTTAAGCTTGGTCAGAAGCTTTGCAAGAAGGACGGTACAGAGGTAGAGTATCCAAAGGTAGTTCTTCCAGACAGAGTTCACTGGGGCAAGGATAAATATGACGAGGATTATCGTGATCACAACCGCAAGAACTGCTATGACACAGGTACAGCTCCATGTAAGGTAGCATGTCCTGCACACGTTTCTGTTCAGGGTTATGTAAACATGGCAAAGAATGGCCGCTATGATGATGCTCTTGCACTTATCAAGAAGGACAACCCATTCCCAGCTATCTGCGGCCGTGTATGTAACAAGAGATGTGAGGCTGCTTGTACACGTGGTACTATCGATGCACCTGTTGCTATCGACGATATCAAGAAGTTTATTGCTGAGCGTGACTTACACGCTGAAACAAGATATATTCCACCAATCGACATTCCTTCAAACCGCTTAACACAGTGGGATGACAAGATTGCAATCATTGGTTCAGGTCCTGCAGGTCTTTCATGTGCTTACTATCTTGCAACAAAGGGATACAAGCCAACAGTATTCGAAAAGAATAGCCGTCCAGGTGGTATGCTCACATGGGGTATCCCTACATGGAAGCTTGAGAAGGATGTAGTTGAGGCTGAAATCGATGTTATCCGTCAGCTTGGCGTAGAGATTAAGTGTAACGTAGAGGTTGGTAAGGATATTACTCTTGATGAGTTACGTGCCCAGGGTTACAAGGCATTCTACGTAGCAATCGGATGCCAGGGTGGTAAGATTCCACCAATCCCTGGAACAGATGCTAAGGATGGTATCGACATCGCAGTTACATTCCTTCATAAGGCACTTGAAGACCAGAGCCAGAAGATGGATGGCAATGTAGTAGTTGTCGGTGGTGGTAACGTAGCTATCGACTGTGTACGTACAGCTGCTAGATTTGGTGCAGGCAACCCACAGATGTTCTGTCTTGAGTCTAGAGACGAAATGCCAGCTAACAACTCAGAAATCACTGAGACTCTTGAAGAGGATATCGCAATCAATAATGGTTGGGGTCCAAAGGAAGTTCTTAAGGATGCTGAGGGTAACGTATGTGGTATCGTATTTAAGAAGTGTACATCTGTGAAGGATGCTGAAGGCAAGTTCAATCCACAGTATGACGAAAACGAGACTATGACTGTAGAGTGCAAGCACATCATCTTCGCTATAGGTCAGGGTATCGAGTGGGGTGGACTCCTTGGTGATGGCAAGGAAAAAGTAGAGTTCTGGCATGGCAACTACCCAGTTGCTGACAAGCTTACATACCAGACAGCACAGCCAGATATCTTTGTTGGTGGTGATGTTTATTCTGGTCCTAAGTTTGCTATTGATGCTATTGAGGCAGGTAAGTGCGCAGCTGATTCTCTCCACAGATTCGTACAGCCAGGCTGCTCTATGACAATCGGAAAGAACCGTCGTGATTTCATCGAGCTTGACAAAGAGAACATTCTTGTGGAAGAATATGATACAGCAGGACGTAATGAGCCAGCTATTGATACAAGCATTGATATGAAGCATTCATTCCGTGATGCTCACCTTACACTCACA
>JAGBJE010000041.1 GCA_017934625.1 Pseudobutyrivibrio sp.
AAATCTATGTAAAG
This sequence comes from Pseudobutyrivibrio sp., assembly GCA_017934625.1. Lineage (GTDB taxonomy): Bacteria > Bacillota > Clostridia > Lachnospirales > Lachnospiraceae > Pseudobutyrivibrio. Next base: position 15 of record JAGBJE010000041.1, read on the forward strand.
AATCAGGATGTGGTTGGATTTGAAGACCCACTGTTTCTCATAGGAGACTAGAAATGTTTAAGAGAATATTGATAGCTAATCGTGGCGAGATAGCAGTAAGAATCATTAGGGCATGTATGGAAATGAACATTGAAGCTGTTGCAGTGTATTCAACAGCTGACAAGGATTCATTACATGTAAAGCTTGCTACTAAAAGCATTTGTATTGGTCCTGCTAGAGCAGCAGATAGCTACTTAAACATGGATGCAATCATAACAGCAGCTCAGGTAACAGGCTGCGACGCCCTTCATCCTGGCTTTGGTTTCTTATCAGAGAATTCAGATTTTGTACGCAAATGTAACGAGGCTGGGATTGTTTTCATAGGCCCTACACCAGAGGCAATGGACGCACTTGGCAACAAGGCGGCAGCCCGCAAGATGATGATGAAGGCAGGCGTTCCAGTTGTTCCCGGCTCAGATGGCCCTGTAAAGGATTACAAGGAGCTGGAAAAGATAGCTAAAAAGATTGGCTATCCAGTACTTATAAAAGCATCAGCTGGAGGCGGTGGCCGAGGCATGAGAAGGGTATACGCCAAGGAAGATTTGCAGAAGCTTTATGAAGAGGCAAAGGCAGAGACAATTGCTTGCTTTAACGATGATGAAATGTATGTGGAAAAGCTGGTACTTAATCCTCGCCATATTGAGTTTCAGATTTTGGCAGACGAGCATGGCAATGTAATTCATTTAGGAGAGCGTGATTGTTCTATTCAGCGCAAGAATCAAAAGCTGATAGAGGAAAGCCCTTGTATGTTTATCGATGATGATTTGCGAAAGGCAATGGGCAAGGCAGCGGTAGCAGCGGCAAAGGCAGCAGGCTATACCAATGCAGGAACAGTTGAATTTGTCTTAGATGAGAAGAACCATTACTACTTCATCGAAATGAACACACGAATTCAGGTAGAGCATGGGGTTACAGAGGCTGTTACAGGAATCGATCTTATCAAACAGCAGATTAGAATCGCATTCCACGAGCCACTTAAGCTTCGTCAAAAGGATGTGAGCCTTAGAGGACATGCCATGGAATGCAGAATCAATGCTGAGGATCCGGCTAAGGGATTTATGGCCAACACTGGTAAAATTTCATTTTTGAATATCCCAGGAGGGCCAGGCGTAAGAGTGGATACACTTTTATATAACGGCTATGAAACCAGTCCATTTTACGATTCTATGATGGCCAAAATCATCGTTCATGCACCTACCAGATTAGAGGCAATCCGCAGAATGCGAAGAGCACTGCTAGAGCTTGTAACAGATGGAATTACCACTAATGGTGATTTTGATTACCTGCTTTTACATCATCCTGATTTTGTTAAGGGCAATTACAACGTAAGCTTTATCGAAAATCATTTGGATGAAATATTGGCTTGGGACAAGGCAGTGGCTGATGAGGAAGAATAATGACAAGTGTAGTAGATAAGAGAAAAAACAAATTTAATAGATACAAGGACTTGCGTGAAAATCCTACTGAGCTGCTAGAACCTGCCATAAAGCCTGTGAAGGAATATGATGCCTTTGACAGAATAAAGGACATTGCAGATGAGGGAACCTTCAAAGAGTTTGAATTCAATTTCCCTGAGACAAATCCACTAGAGTTTGAAGGCTATGTGGAAAAGAAGGAAGCACTTAGAAAAGAAAACAATTGTCATGATGCAATAATAGCCGGCGAATGTGAAATTGGAAAAATGCCATGTGTTCTTGCTGTAATGAACAAGAAATTTATGATGGCATCAATGGGAATGGAGTTAGGTGAAACATTTTGCAGAGCTTTAGAATACGCCGGTGAAAAGCGTTTGCCATTTATTGTTTTTACAGCCAGCGGTGGAGCTAGAATGCAGGAGGGAATTCTAAGTCTTATGCAGATGGCAAAGACCAGTGCAGTGGTAAAGCGATTTAAGGATGAGGGGGGATTATATATCACAGTGCTTACTCATCCAACTACAGGTGGAGTTAGCGCAAGCTTTGCAACACTTGGTGATATCACACTTGCAGAGCCCAAGGCATTGATAGGATTTGCAGGGCCACGTGTTATCGAGCAGACAATCGGGCAGAAGCTTCCAGAGGGCTTTCAACGAGCAGAGTTTTTGCAGGAGCATGGTTTTGTGGATGCAATCGTTAGAAGAGAAGACATGAAGGAAATGCTTGAAAAGATACTGATGCTTCATAAAAACGTGTATGAAGGGAGGTAACTATGAGCGCTATAGAAAAGGTTCTTATTGCAAGAGATAAGGATAGACCAAAAATTACTGATTATGTAGACAATCTATTTACCGATTTCTTTGAACAAAAGGGAGATTTTCTTGGAAAAGAGGATGAAAGCATTTACGGTGGAATCGCTCTTTTTCATGGAAGACCAGTGACAGTGCTAGGTCATCGTAAGGGGCGCACTGTTGAGGAAAACATGGCTTGCAACTTTGGAATGCCAGGACCTGAAGGGTATCGTAAGGCTCTAAGGCTCATGAAGCAGGCAGAGAAATTTAAAAGACCCATTATTACATTTGTAGATACACCAGGTGCCTACCCTGGGCTGGAGGCAGAGATGTACGGTCAGGCTCAGGCTATCGCAAATAATCTTGCAGAAATGAGCGCATTAAAGGTACCAGTGATTTCTATTGTGACAGGAGAGGGCTCAAGTGGTGGGGCACTTGGTATTGCAGTGGCAAACAAGGTGTATATGCTGGAAAATGCAATCTATTCTGTGCTATCACCGGAAGGCTTTGCATCTATTCTATGGCACGACAGTGCCAGGCGAGATGAGGCGGCCGAGGTGATGAAGCTTACAGCAAAGGATTTATATGAATTTGGGGTGATTGATGGAATTATAGATGAGGCTGATATTTTTAAAGCCATAGATAAGCAGATTTCATCAGCACTGAAGGAGCTTGATAAGCTTTCCGCGGACGAGCTAAAAGAAGACAGATATGAAAAATTTAGATACTTCGATGAGGCTAGAGTGAATGCTTCATCTGTTGAAGAAATGGAAGTTGTATAATGACTGGAATTAGAATATTAGCAACAGGAAAGGCCGTGCCAAAGAGGGAAGTAACCAACGATGACATGGCAAAGATTGTTGATACAAGCGATGAATGGATTAAACAAAGAACGGGCATGAGTGTAAGACATCACGTAAGTGATGGAGAAAATCATACTATGTTGGCAGAACAGGCCGCAAGAGCTGCTATTGAAAAGTCTGGAATTGACAAGGAAGATGTAGGTGTTGTAATTGTCTGCACTGTATCAGCTGACTATTATTCACCATCAGCTGCATGTCTGATTCAGGGGAGATTAGGGCTGAAAAAGGATATTATTGCCTTTGATCTCGGGGCAGGCTGCTCAGGGTTCGTGTTTGGTCTTGAGACAATACGAGCACTTATGATGGCGAGAAATGCAAAGTATGGGCTTATTATAGGAGCCGAGGTTTTATCCAAGAAAATGGATATGACTGACAGAGGAACCTGTGTATTATTTGGAGATGGTGCAGCAGCTGCCGTAGTTGAGCTTTCAGATTCATTATATACATCAGTGATAGGTGTAGATGGTGATGAAGAAATGATTAACATCAAAACACCAAATGGCTATATCCATATGGATGGCCAGGGTACATACAAGTTTGCAGTGGCCACAGTGCCAAAGGTGATAGAGCAGGTGGTAAAAGCCGCAGGCCTTACCTATGATGATATTGACCACTATGTGATGCACCAGGCTAATCTTCGTATTATTGAATCCATAGCCAAAAAGGTTAAGCAGCCTATGGACAAATTTATCGTAAATATAGAAAAATACGGAAACACATCTGCCGCAAGCGTAGGTCTAGCCCTGGACGAAGCCTTCGAAGAAGGCCGCATCAAACCAGGCGACAAAGTCCTTATCTGCGCCTTCGGCGCCGGCCGCACCTGGGGCGCCGTGGTGGTGGAGATGTAAAACGTAGAAGCGTAATTCGTAAACGCGTAGCTGAATTACATAGGTGCGTGAAAAATTTAGATGAGCATATGGAATGATAGAGTAAAAGGTTATCGCTGAGCCCTTCGAGCAGCGCCTACACTTAGTGAGCGCCTGCGTGGTAGTAGAGAAGTAGTAAATTATAGATGAGGCTGTAGCTAACAAGCAGTATATTTCTAAAGCGAAACATGTTAGTGAGCGTAGAAATATAATGCTTGTTAGTGTAACAGCCGGACTAGAGGTAATCAATGAAACTTAGAGATTTGACAGGAACTAAATATAGTGTGATCCAGGGGGGAATGGCGAACATAGCTACAGGTGAATTTGCCGCAGCGTGTTCTAATGCTGGTGCCCTTGGACTAGTGGCAAGCGGAGGTATGGATGCCGAAAGCTTGAGAGAACAGATAAGAATATGTAAGAGCAAGACTGACAAGCCTTTTGGTGTTAATCTGATGCTTATGAATCCTGATGTGGATAACATAGCTAAGATGCTGGTAGAGGAAAAGGTCCAGTTCATTACAACAGGAGCGGGTAACCCAGGCAAGTACATGAAGGCTTGGAAGGATATGGGAGCTAAGGTTTTCCCTGTGGTGGCATCTGTAGCACTTGCAAAGATTATGGTTAGAGCTGGCGCTGATGCGGTTATTGCAGAGGGGGGCGAATCCGGTGGTCATGTAGGTGACATGACTACGATGACATTGCTTCCTCAGGTTGTTGCAGCGGTAGATGTGCCAGTTATTGCAGCAGGAGGAATTGCCAGTGGCGAGCAGATGGCAGCAGCTATGATGCTTGGAGCTTGTGGAGTACAGGTAGGTACATGTCTGCTTGTTTCAGAGGAATGTCCAATTCATGAAAATTATAAGCAGACTCTTATTAAGGCAAAGGATAATGCCACTACAGTAACAGGTCGCTCTCAGGGAGCGCCAGTTCGTATCATCAAAAACGAAATGGCTCGCGAGTATTTGAAGCTTGAGGCAGAAGGCGCTGATAGAGAAAAGCTAGAGCACATCACCCTTGGCGGTCTTCGCCGCGCCGTATGTGATGGCGACATGATTCGTGGCTCAGTAATGTCCGGCCAAGTCTGCGGCCAGCTCACCGCCATCCGCCCCGTAGTAGAAATACTAGACGAAATGGTCACCGGCGCCAAAACGTGCCTATCTAAAGCCGCATCAATTGAAATGTAAATTATTAGATAATTATGAAAGGTTAGATGAGCCTGAACTAGCCAAGCTATAAAAAGTTATCAATGAGCCCTTCGAACAGCGTCTACACTTAGTGAGCGCTTGCGCGAACTTAGTGTGGCAACGCTGTGTAATGAGCGCAAGCGGGGCGAATGATAATTTTTTATAGCTTGGATAGTACAGGCGGATTAAAGGTTTGAGAATATGTTAGGAATTGTTTATGCAGGCCAGGGTTCTCAAAGAGTGGGAATGGGCCAGGATTTTTATGAGAAATATGATAGCTTTAGAGAGACTATTGATGGGGCTACAGAAGCTGTAAAGAAGGTAACTGATATGGATGTTGCTAAGCTGTGCTTCGAGGGTCCTGAAGAGCAGTTGTCTCAGACAAAGTATACTCAGCCTGCTATGGTAGCTTTTGCTATAGGCGTTACTAAGCTTTTGAAAGAGGCAGGAATCACAGCAGATTATACATGCGGTCTTAGCCTTGGTGAGTATTCTGCATTGTATGAGGCAGGTGCAATCGATGAAGCTGATGTAATGGAGCTTATTGCAAAGCGAGGTAAGTACATGGCAGAGGCGTCAGAGGGCTTGGATGTAAAGATGGCAGCTGTCATGGGAGCTGATAGAGAGACAGTATTTGAGTGCTGCGATAAGGCAAATGCAGAGCTTAAGGGCGAGAAGATTGTTCAGGCAGCTAATTTCAATTGTCCTGGGCAGATTGTAATCTCTGGTGATGCTTTGGCTGTTGATAAGGCTAGCGCATATCTTAAGGAAGCTGGCGCAAGAAGAATCGTTTCATTAAAGGTTAGTGGTCCTTTTCACACATCACTTATGAAGCCAGCAGGAGATAAGCTTGCAGAAGAGTTTAAGAATATTGCCTTTAACGAAGAACAGTCAAAGGTGGTATTTAATTGCCTTGGAAGAGAAAAGAATGATGGGGAAGATATTCCTACACTTCTGGAAAAGCAGGTTCAGTCATCTGTTTATCTGGAAGATTCAATAAAGTATATGGTAGATGCAGGTGTGGATACCATCATCGAAATTGGTCCAGGAAAGGCTATCAGTAAGTTTATAAATAAGACAGTGGATGATGTAAAGGTGTATTCAATCGATTCAGTAGAGGACTTCGAAAATACGGTAAAGGAGTTGGGAGCATGAGTGTTGCACTAGTTACAGGCGGAAGCCGTGGAATAGGAAGAGTGATTGCTGAGAAGCTTGCATCGGCAGGATTCAATATTGCTATCTGTTATTCAGGAAATGAAAGTGCTGCCCAGGAGACAATCGAGCTTTGCAAGAAGCATGGCGTTCAGGCTATGTATCTTAAGGCAGATGTTTCAAGTGAGGCAGAAGTAAGTGAGATGTTTGCTCAGGTTAAGAGCCTGCTTGGACCTGTGGATGTGCTTGTTAATAACGCCGGTGTTACTAAGGACGGCTTGTTGATAAGAATGTCTGAGGCTGATTTTGAGAGGGTTATTGATATTAATCTTAAGGGTACATTCCTTTGTACAAAGGCGGCAATCAAGGACATGATGAAAAATAGAAACGGAAGCATCATTAACATCACATCTATTGTAGGTGTACAGGGCAATGCTGGACAGGCGAATTACTCTGCAAGTAAGGCTGGCATTATCGGATTTACGAAGTCAGTTGCAAGAGAATATGGTGCTAAGGGAGTTAGGGTAAATGCCGTTGCCCCTGGATTTATACAGACTGCTATGACAGATGAGCTTCCGGAGAATGTTAAGGAAGATTATCTAAAGCGTATCCCGCTTAACAGATTTGGAAAGGCTGAGGATGTTGCAAATGTTGTAGAGTTTTTGGCATCAGAAAAAGCATCATACATCACTGGTCAGGTGATAGAGGTAACTGGAGGAATGTAAAATGAAAAGAAGAGTAGTCATCACTGGTATGGGAACGGTAAATCCACTTGGAAATGACGTAGAGACTACATGGGATGCTGTAAAGGCAGGCAAATGTGGAATCGGACCTATAACACATTTTGATACAAGTGACTTAAAAGTTAAGCTCGCTGGGGAAGTGAAAAATTTTGACGCTGCAGAGGTTCTTGGTCCAAAAGAGGCAAGACGTATGGATGTGTACACACAGTATGCATGCGCTGCAGCAAAGGAAGCGTTTGAGGATTCTGGTCTTCAAATGGAAAAAGAAAATGCTGATAGAATAGGTTGCATTGTTTCATCAGGAATCGGCGGCCTATCTACTATCGCAGAGGAGCATGGCAAGGGTGAAGAAAAGGGATATGGCAAGATTTCTCCATACTTCATTCCAATGTCTATCAGCAATATGGCGGCAGGTCAGATTGCTATTATGTATGGTCTTAAGGGTATGTGTACATGTGTTGTAACAGCATGTGCCAGCTCAAACAATGCTATTGGAGATGCCTTCCATCGTATAAGAGATGATTATGAGGATGTCATGGTTTGTGGTGGAGCAGAAGGAGTGGTAATGCCTCTTGCAATTGGTGGATTCCAATCTATGAAGGCGCTTTGCACAAGTGAAAATCCAAACAGAGCTTCAATTCCGTTTGATAAGGAAAGACATGGTTTTGTAATGGGTGAGGGTGCTGGAATATTGGTACTTGAGGAATTAGAGCATGCCAAGGCTCGTGGTGCAAAGATTTATGCTGAGATAATTGGTTATGGGGCTAACTGCGATGCTTATCATATCACTGCTCCAAATCCTGAAGGTGAGGGCGGTGCTAAATGTATGGCACTTGCAGTGAAGGATGCAGGTATAGATATGAATGAAGTTGATTACATCAATGCCCATGGTACATCAACAAGCTTAAACGATGCCGGTGAGACACTGGCTATTAAGAAGGCCTTTGGGGATCATGCTTACAAGCTTATGGTAAGCTCAACAAAATCTATGACAGGTCATCTTCTTGGTGCAGCAGGCGCAGTAGAGGGAATCATTACATCGCTTGCACTTAAGGATGGTTTCGTACCAGCTACCATTAACTATTTAGAAAAGGACGAAGCTTGCGACCTGGACATCGTACCAAACATTGGCCGAAAGGCTGACATTAAGATAGCCCTTTCCAATGCTCTGGGCTTCGGTGGACACAACGCGTCAATCGTACTTCGTAAATACGAAGCGTAGGAAATTTAGATGAGGTGTAGTAAACAATTATTAATACAAGCAAGGAGCCAATCTCGCGACGGCTTGTATTAATGATTGTGTACGTAACGCCGGACTAGGAGTTTATATGCAGTTAAACAATGCGGAGATTCAAGAAATATTGCCACACCGCTATCCATTTCTGTTGGTGGATAAGGTGGTAGAGTGTGAACCGGGCAAGTATGCCAAGGGCATCAAGTGCGTTACAGCAAATGAGATGCAGTTCATGGGACACTTTCCAGGACATCCTGTCATGCCTGGTGTATTAATTATAGAAGCCCTTGCTCAGGTAGGTGCAGTCGCACTTTTAACGGAAGATGAGAATAAAGGTAAGCTTGCGTTCTTCGGCGGCATTAAAAATGCGAGGTTTAAAAGGCAGGTTGAACCAGGTGATGTTTTAAACCTCGAATGCACACTAACAGCAAGGAAAGGACCAGTAGGCTTTGGGGAGGCTATTGCCACAATAGATGAAAAAATTGTTGCAAAAGCTGAAATTTCCTTTGCCATTGGCGAATAAATTGAGTATGATATTCTGTAGGTAATAAAGTTAAAGAAAGTTAGGAGTCAAAAATGTTAGAAAAAAATCTTACAGAGGTTTATACCAAATTCAAAATTCATTTTTATCAGGAGATGTTTAACAAGCTACACTCAAGAGAAACATCACTTACTATAGTTGAATTATTCTGTGTAGAAATAATATATTGCTTAAATAATCCTACAGTTAAAGAATTCGCTGATTTCATCGGTATTTCATCACCAAACGCAGCTTATAAGGTTGCATGCCTAATTGAAAAGGGATATGTACAGAAGATTCAGTCTACAACAGATAGAAGAGAATTCCATCTTCATGTAACAGATAAGTATCTTGATTATCTTAATCTTTCAACTGGTTATGTTAGCACTGTTGCTGAACGTTCTGAGGAGCATTTCTCTAAGGACGAAATCGCTACACTCAACCATATCTTAGAGGATATGTCAAATGAGCTTATGGGTGAGGTTGATATCCCTCATCTTGATGAATTAAATAAATAGTCAGACTGGAAATATTATTGGCACCATACATTGTGATGATGTATGGTGCTTTTTTGTGAGAGGACTTATTAAATGAGACATAATAAGGTAAAAATCGTATGGAGTATAGTTGCAATTCTCCTATTAGTTTTGGTAGCTAGTGTAGTATATATTCACGTTAGTGATGCTAGGGAGCAAAAACAAATTGTGGAAGATGGAGAAGCGTTAGGCTTTGATATTGAAGCTCATGAGGATAAACCCCATGAATCCACAAAAGAATTTGAGAAGGCAGTTGATGAGCAGGATGCAGTAAATGATGATGAATCAGAGGATACTAAATCAGAGACGGTTATAGAAAATGAATCAGACGCTTCTTCTGTTAGCTTAGAAACAAATGACAAAAATGAATCTGATGTTTCTTATGATAATTCAGAAATAAATGCAGAAAGTGAATCTAGTGATTCATTTGGCCCTATAACCAAGGAAGAATATGATACCTTCAAGAAAACCTGCAATGATACAATAGATACAAATAAGATGCAGGATATAAAAGCACTCATGACCAAGGACTATACAGGAACCTGGTATGATCCAGAAAATGGAGAGGCTATTAGATTGTCATCGGAAGGTGCTTATGTATATATTCCTTATTTAGATTATTATGGGGATACCTTGTATCAATGGGAATTAGTAGACCGTTCAGCACAGGGGGCTTGCCCAATGCTACAAATCTACTTGTGGGGCCCAGATACACCAGGTTTAGCATATTATGTAGCAGGTTATAATGAGAAATATTTCTATGGCAAGCTTCAAGGCTATATATTTTACAAGCAATAAAATAGGGATATAATATCATTTTTGGCATATAAGTGGAAAAAATGATATTTTGAAATCCACTTAGCTTTTGATATTTGGTATGTAAGTGAATTTACAAAACTTGGTAAAACACTTAACTATTGCTGCAATTGTTAAGCTTAATATGGCTATAGAAGAAAAACGCTTACCACCATTTTTGAAAAGTTAAGTGTTTTAGGAGAAAGCTTGAAATAAACGCACTTTTTTCGGGCTGACTTAAGTGGTTCTTTACTGGTTATACAAAACACTTATAAATTTTGTAAGTGTAATTAGAGATTCCCAATATACCACTTAACTAACTCCCAAAATAGTAAGCTTTCTAGAATAACAGTCTATTTCCACTTAACTTTTTTTCGAGAGTGATAAGTGGATTTTATAAATAAGAAAATAACACTTAAAAATAGTGCTATTAATGAGTAATAATACATTATCTTAGAAGAATAAGCTTTCCCGCGCTGAATAAAGTAAAAGGCTAAGTGCACGCTGATGCACTTAGCCTTTTACTTTATTCAATATTGCTTTTTATATCTGCTCTCCATTAAGCACAAATGTCTCATCTGGTTCAATTGGAACACAGACACATTTCTTGCCGTCTACATAAGCTGTAGTAACATCCGCAGCCTTGCTTTCAGAAACCTTAACAACAATGTCAGGAATCTTGCCATCGGCTGTTTCTCCTGTAGCTTCCTTAAGCTGCTTTGTAAGGTCAACAACACGTTCTTTGAGCACGTTTTTTTCAACTCTAATTTCATTATTCTTAAGAGCCTTTTCATCTAAGATTTCTTCTGCTAGTGGAAGCTGCTCTTCGAAATAGTTTTCAAAATTAGCCTGAATCTTTTCAACCTTCACATCAGAAAGTCCAGAATCTGTAAGGATATTTGCAACATCCTGTGGCTCTAATATAATAGGCTCTTCAGGTCCTAAACGCTCTGCTTCAACAGTGATAAAATCAGAAAGGTTCTGCTGGATATCAAGCTTGGTTTCAAGAGTTTCATCTGTTTCTTCACCAAGAGCCTGGTTAAGCATGTTGTTAAATGCATTCTTCTTTTGAGTAGTAGTCTTACGAGTGCCACAGCCGATGCAGTTCTCCCAGAACTCTACATGAGGCTCCTTGGTGTTCTTGGTGTATGCAAGACATGCATGCAAATCAGTGGAACGGTCTGTAAAAGCAGGGAAAGTAAATGCAGTGTCCACAGGGCCTACAACCCAATCTCTGTCTCTTGCACCGATGCGGTTTTCCTGCTCACGGTAGCCAAGCGCAGCCTTTGAAAGCTGAACAGGGCAGATGGCACATATGATGTACTCATACACTTCCTCAGATTCATCCAAGGCCAAGTTATCACTAGTCTTCATAGGAACATCGTAAGTATCATGGAACAATACAATCAGATAGTTTCCAACATAATCATAAGACTCAATAATATGATTATAGTATTCTATAAGAAGCTTCTCGTCCTGAAGGCCTGTCTCACGAAGCCTCATCAGTAAATCGTGACCGCTTCCTTCTATTTCAGATTCTGGGTCAAATGGAAGCTCTAAAAGATTGTTTCCTATAGTTCCAGACATAGCCTTGTTGGCAATCTCCAGATATTTATGAAATTCCTCATCCTCAAGATTAAGGAAGGTCTCCTTAAAGGTAAGAACCATCTCCTTATTGGCGTCTACATAACAGCCAACCATCTTGTCAAAGTTCACGGAATCCTTTTTAAAGCGTCTTTTTATTTCATTTACTTCTTTTTTATTCATTGATTCTTCTCCTCGTATAATACTGCATAATCTACATTATAAATATGAAAAAAAACTAAGGCAAGGGTTGACATTAAAAACGTAAATAACTATACTTTACTCAAATAAAGAAGGAGAACAATCATGGCATTTACATCTATGCTTAATAATCTCAATAACAATAATAACAATAATTCCGTGAATAATAATCAGGGGATTTAATTTTATTGTGTTGATGAGATTTGAAGATTGTTCAAATATGTAAGAATTAGAAAGCCTCATCAAGCGTAAGTTTGATGGGGCTAATTTATTGCTAATAATTAGTGAGGAGAAAAGATATGAGTGTTAAAACAACAGACATAAGAACTCTTTCTAGAAACTTCAAAGAATATGGAGATAAGGAAGTAACTGTTTCTGGTTGGGTTCGCAACATGCGTGATTCAAAAACATTTGGATTCTTAGTACTTGCAGATGGTACTTTCTTCAATCCAGTGCAGGTAGTTTTCAACCAGGATAAGATTGATAACTTTGACGAGGTTCGTCATCTTAACGTAGGTGCAGCAGTATACGTAACAGGTACAGTAGTACTTACACCAGAGGCTAAGCAGCCATTCGAGATTCAGGCTACAAAGGTTGTAGTTGAAGGAAAATCTACACCAGATTATCCAATCCAGCCAAAGAGACATACAATGGAATACCTTCGTACACAGACACATCTTCGTGCGCGTACAAACACATTCCAGGCAGTATTCAGAGTTCGTTCTCTTTGCGCATACGCTATTCACAAGTTCTTCCAGGAGCGTGATTTTGTATATGTTCACACTCCACTTATTACAGGAAGCGACTGTGAGGGCGCAGGTGAGATGTTCCAGGTTACAACAATGGATCTTAACAACATCCCAAAGACTGAGGATGGCAAGGTAGATTTCTCACAGGATTTCTTCGGCCATGCAACTAACCTTACAGTTTCTGGTCAGCTTAACGGTGAGACTTATGCTCAGGCATTCAAGAACATCTACACATTTGGTCCTACATTCAGAGCTGAGAACTCTAACACAACTCGTCATGCAGCAGAGTTCTGGATGATTGAGCCAGAGATTTCATTCGCTGATCTTGAGGATGATATGGAGCTTGCTGAGGACATGATTAAGTACATCATCAACTACGTTTTAGAGCATGCTCCAGAGGAGATGGAATTCTTCAACAGCTTTATCGACAAGGGACTTCTTGATAGATTACATCACGTTGCTAATTCTGATTTCGGACGCATCACATACACAGATGCTGTTGCAGAGCTTGAGAAGCATAACGACGAATTCGATTACAAGGTATCTTGGGGCTGCGACTTACAGACAGAGCACGAAAGATACTTAACAGAAAAGATTTTCGGAAAGCCTGTATTCGTTACAGATTATCCAAAGGAAATCAAGGCCTTCTACATGAAGCTCAACGATGACGGCAAGACAGTTGCAGCTATGGACTGCCTTGTTCCTGGTATCGGAGAGATTATCGGTGGTTCACAGCGTGAGGACGACTACGATGTACTTCTTAAGAGAATGCAGGAATGCGGCCTCAAGGAAGAGGACTACCAGTTCTACCTTGATCTTCGTAAATACGGTAGCTCTCGCCATGCAGGCTTCGGACTCGGCTTTGAACGTTGCGTAATGTACCTCACAGGAATGGGTAACATCCGTGACGTAATCCCATTCCCACGTACCGTAGGTAATTGCGACTTGTAATCAAATTCGCATGTAGTATGTAAATAATACGGCGACTACCAGGTGTTCCGTGCTCCCGCAGGCCATCTCCCATTGGAGCCAAGGGAACCTCCCTAAAGGGTCCCTCCTTAACTCCATGGGGCCCTCCTGCTCGCGCTTGCCTAGGTTATGTAGTCGCCTCGTTTCTTTAGATGAGTAATCTGCAAAGAAGCTCGACATGTCTTTTCGGAGACCTTAAAGTGCCGTCCCTACTTAGATGGTGCGTTAGCAGCATCTTACGTAGGGCAACGAGCACGACATGAGCGAAAGCGTGTCTCGAAAAGATATGTAGAGATTTTGCCGCAGATTACGGACTAAGACGTAGGAGGAGAATATGAGCAAGATATACATTCCAGATGGATATGCTTCGGCACTTGATTTGAAAGAGACACAGATTGCTATTAAGAAGGTGAAGGATTTCTTCCAGGCACAGCTTACAGCGGAGCTTAATCTTCATCGTGTTACGGCACCACTTTTTGTTGAGCCAGAGTCAGGTCTTAACGATAATCTAAATGGTGTTGAGCGCCCAGTTGCTTTCGGTGTGAAGGAGCAGGGAGATAGAGAAGTAGAGGTTGTACATTCACTTGCTAAGTGGAAGAGAATGGCACTTGGTAGATATCACTTCAATGTGGGTGAAGGCCTTTATACAGATATGAATGCAATCCGTCGTGACGAAGACACTGATAATATTCATTCTATTTATGTGGATCAGTGGGATTGGGAGTGTATAATCGAAAAAGCTGATAGGAATGAGGAGACTCTTAAGAAGTATGTAAAGAGTGTATATGCAGCCCTTCGTGTCACAGAAAAGTACATTGCAAACGCTTACGATTATGTTCAGTGTATTTTACCAGAGGAGATTCATTTCATCACTACTCAGGAGCTTGAGGATAGATGGCCTAATCTTTCTTCCAGTGAGAGAGAATATGAAGCTGCCAAGGAATATGGCGCAATTTTCCTTATGAAGATTGGTGATTTGCTGGCATCGGGTGAAAAGCATGACGGTCGTGCACCGGACTATGATGACTGGAAGTTAAATGGTGATATTATTGTGTATTATCCAGTTGATGATATTTCGCTTGAACTTTCTTCTATGGGAATCAGGGTGGATGAGGATAGCCTTAAGAGTCAGCTTGAAAAGGCAGGCTGTGAGGATAGAGCTTCCCTTCCGTTCCAAAAGGCAATCCTTGAAAAGAAGCTTCCATATACAATAGGTGGTGGTATTGGACAGAGCCGTATCTGTATGTTCTTCCTTCGCAAGTGCCATATCGGTGAGGTTCAGTGTTCTTTCTGGCCTGAGGAAGATATTAAATATGCTAGCGATAGAGGCGTTACAATTCTATAAAATAAAATTATGCTTTACTTTTTTAGTGCTTTAGCGTAAAATAGTCGATGGCCCTTTTTTAGGGCCATTTTATTGTGTTTTTTTTATTTATGGTTCTTTACTTTAAAACTTTAATGTGCTAAACTGAATTCATACAGAACGAACTGTGTGTAATTCTGTGTTTTTTTAGATTATAAAGTTCCATTAGAATAATCGCATATTAAACGAGGAATCAATAGGAGTATATTATAATGAACAAGAAACTTGAAACAGCAGAAATGGACGAGCTTTTGAGAGCTATTCTTAGTCTTGAAACCGTAGAGGAAGCCTACGAGTTTTTTGAAGATTTATGTACCGTAAACGAGATGGTCGCTATGAAGCAGCGATTCGAGGTTGCTAAAATGCTTCGAGAGGAGCGTACATATCAGGATATTGCTGACGAAACAGGTGCCAGCTCAGCTACTATCAGCCGTGTTAATCGTGCTCTAAACTATGGTAATGATGGTTATGATATGGTGCTTAAGAGAATTAGTCAGTAACTTGTTTGTTTAATTAGCATAATTATTATGATAAAATGTAAGATGTAGTTTTTGAGACTACATCTTATTTTTTTGATTATTTAAGGAGGCAGTATGGACAATACAAAGAAGCGACTTAGCAACATTTTACATCAACTAGCAGAGATAGATTATGTCCATCCAAAGGATATTCCTAATATAGATTTGTACATGGATCAGGTGCTTACATTCCTAGATCAGGAGCTTGGCACTGTCCGCGAGGCTACTGAGGACAAGGCCATGACTAAGACCATGATTAACAATTACACCAAGAACCAGATTTTGCCATCTCCTGAAAAGAAAAAGTATTCCAGGGATCACATGCTTAATCTGATTTTCATATATTATCTTAAAAACTTCCTTTCCATGAAGGATATTAAAAACATTCTAGATCCAATTAATGAGAGATATTTTGGGGTAGATGAGGGGCTTGGTTTTTACGATATTTATTCCGCAATGGTTGGCTACGAAAGCAAGGTTGCCAATGATGTTACAAAGGACATTATCCGAAAGTACAATCTTAGTAAGGAAGCGTTCTTAGATCAGGACGAGGAATCCAGAGCTGAGCTGCAGGAATTTACATTTATCTGCGAGCTTGCTTTCGATGTATTTGTTAAAAAGATGATGATTGAACAGTTTGTGGCAGATCGTGATTTGAAGGGTGAAGAGAAGGAAGAAAATAGTACTAAAGAAAATCCAAAGGAAAAGTAAGGATTATATAGATAGAATGATTTTTATATGATAGAATTATTCAGAACAAATTTTCGAATTAGCTAATAGATTGGAATTAATAGTTATGGATTTAAGTATGTTAAATGACAGGCAACGTGAGGGTGTTGTCACCACAGAAGGTCCAGTACTTATCCTGGCTGGTGCCGGTTCTGGTAAGACCAGGGTGCTTACACATCGTGTTGCTTATTTAATAGAGCAGGGGGTAATGCCATACAATATCATGGCCATCACCTTCACTAACAAGGCCGCCCGTGAGATGCGGGAGCGTATCGATAATATAGTAGGCTTTGGTTCAGATGGGGTGTGGGTTGCTACATTCCATGCATCTTGTGTAAGAATCTTGAGAAGATTCTGTGAGAATCTTGGTCAGGGTTACACCAGCAATTTTACCATCTACGATACAGATGATTGCAAGACCCTTATGAAGGACATCTGCAAATATCTTCAGATAGATACTAAGCAGTTTAAGGAACGTACATTTTTAAATGTAATCTCTGATGCTAAGAATAAATTAATTGGCCCTGAGGAATTTACCAATCGTGCCATGGGTGATTACAACATGACCCGCCAGGCATCTGTTTACAGGGAATATCAGGCCAGACTTCGTCAGAACAATGCCTTTGATTTTGACGATTTGATTATGAAGACTGTTGAGCTTCTTCGTTTGGATGGAGAAGTTAGGGCGTACTATAATGACAAGTTCAAATACATCATGGTGGATGAGTATCAGGATACCAATGCGGCACAGTTTGAGCTTGTTCGCTTGCTTATAGGCGGAGCTCAGAACCTGTGTGTTGTAGGTGATGACGACCAGTCCATCTACAAGTTCCGTGGGGCTGATATCTACAACATCCTTAATTTCGAGCAGCATTTTCCAAATGCCCATGTGATTAAGCTGGAGCAGAATTATCGTAGTACAGGCAATATCCTGGATGCTGCCAATGCAGTCATTGCCAATAATGAAGGCCGTAAGGAAAAGGCTCTTTGGACAGAGGAGGAGGCTGGCGATAAGATTCAGTTCCAGCAATTCGACAGTGCTTATGAGGAGGCCAGCTACATTGCCAGCAACATAGCAGGCTTTGTTCGCAAGGGCGAGGCAGATTACAGGGATTGTGCAATCCTTTATCGTACCAACGCCCAGTCTCGTCTTATAGAAGAAAAGATGATATACGAGGGCATTCCTTACAAGATTGTAGGCGGTGTTAATTTCTACAGCCGTAAGGAAATCAAGGATGTTCTTGCATACCTTAAGACAGTTGATAATGGGGCAGATGACATTGCCGTTCAGCGTATTATAAATATTCCAAAGCGTGGTATTGGTGCTACGTCTATTGCCAAGGTATCAGATTACGCCAGGGAGCATGGTCTTAATTTCTACGAGGCCCTTGTTCATGCCAATGATATTCCATCTATCGGAAAGGCTGCAGTTAAGATTAAAGGCTTCACAGATTTAATCGAAAAGCTCAGAAAGATTGCAACAGAGGAATCAGTATCGGCTCTTGTTGAGGAAATTCTAGACCAGACAGATTATGTGGCAGAGCTTAGAGCAGAGGGCACAGATGAAGCTAAGGCTCGTATCGAGAATATCGACGAGCTTCTTACAAAGGCCGTAGCCTACGAAAAGGATGCCAGAGATGATGGTGAGGAAGCTACACTGTCAGGCTTCTTAGAGGATGTTGCTCTTGTTGCTGATATAGATAGCTATGAGGAAAGTGATAACTATGTAGTGCTTATGACACTCCATGGAGCGAAGGGATTGGAGTTTCCACGTGTTTACATGGCAGGCATGGAAGATGGCCTGTTCCCAGGTCAAGGGGCAATCTTTGATGGCGGTGGAGCCGATTCGGAGCTAGAGGAAGAGCGTCGTCTTGCCTATGTAGGAATCACTCGTGCAAGGGAGCATCTTACCATGACTGCTGCCCGTATGCGTATGATTCGTGGCGAGACACAGTTCCACAAGATTTCCCGTTTCGTTAAGGAAATCCCAGAGGATTTAATCAAAGGCAATCTTTGGGAGCCAAAGCCTATGGAGGATTATTCAAGTACTCCTATCGGAGAATACTCTGTATATCAAAAACCTTCTGGCAGAGGCCCAGCCATCGCCACAAGCTATGGCGATAACAAGCACTCAGTACGTGATACATTTAAGACTAACGTATATACGGTAGGAAGTTCCACTACCGCAGTTGCAAACAAAAACGGAACTAAGATAGAAAAATCAGAATTGGAATATGGCATCGGCGACAGAGTCAGCCATATCAAATTTAAAGAAGGTACAGTAAAGGACATCATCGACGAAGGCCGCGACTACGAGGTTACCGTAGACTTCGACGGCGTCGGCGTGAAGAAAATGTTCGCTTCCTTCGCAAAATTACGTAGAATTTAATAATGTCAACTGCATAACCTAGGCAAGCGCGAGCAAGAGGGCCCCATGGAGTTAAGGAGGGACCCTTTAGGGAGGTTTCCTTGGCTCCAATGGGAGATGGCTTGCGGGAGCACGGAGTGCTACGATGTTGACATTAGAGAGGTGTATATGAAACGCGGTGAAATAGTTCAGGGAAAAGTAGTAAAGGTTTCTTTCCCTAACAAAGGTATTATAGAAACAGCAGAGGGAGACAAGCTCCGTGTAAAGGGCGTGTTGCCAGGTCAGACTGTTTCAGTAAGAGTTAAAAAGAGTTCAAAAGAAAAAGCACAGGGCAATCTACTTTCGGTAGATGCTCCATCGCCTATAGAAATGGAAAATCCAGCATGCGTGCATTATGGTAAATGCGGTGGCTGCACATATCAGTCGCTTCCTTATGATGAGCAGCTAAAGCTGAAAGAGGGCATGGTTCATGATTTAATGGCTCCTGTCATTAGCGAAGAAGTATGGAATGCCACATACGAAGGCATCAAAGCCAGCCCAAAGCAGTTTGGTTATCGTAATAAAATGGAATTCTCATTTGGTGATGAGGTAAAGGATGGCCCTCTTACACTGGGGATGCACAAGAAGGGCAGCTTCTATGATGTTGTAACAGTAGATGGCTGTCAGATTATAGATGCAGATATGCGTCGTGTCCTTACAATCACACTTGATTATTTCACAAAGGCAGGTAAGCCATATTATCGCAAGAATACCCATGAGGGATACTTGCGTCATTTGCTGGTTCGCAAAGCTGTTAAGACAGGTGAGATTCTTGTGGATTTGGTTACAAGCACTCAGATTTCATCTATTTATGAAATGGCACTGTTGAAAGGTTGGAAGGATGCCCTTGTTAACTGCAATGAATGGGACGGCAAAATCACAGGCGTTCTTCATACTAAGAATGACAGGGAAGCCGATGTGGTTGCTGATGAAGGCACAGAGATTTTATATGGTCAGAGCTGGTTTAAGGAAGAGCTTCTTGGTCTTTCATTTACCATCACACCATTTTCATTTTTCCAGACTAATTCACTTGGCGCAGAGGTGCTTTATAGCACTGCCCGCGATTTTATTGCAGCAGGAGCTGACGGAGCCGAAGTTTACGATTTGTATTCAGGCACCGGCACAATCGCTCAGGTTATCGCCCCTGCGGCTAAGCATGTAACAGGTGTAGAAATCATCGCCGAAGCAGTTGAAGCTGCCAAGGATAATGCCAAACTAAACGGCCTGGATAACTGCGATTTCATCGCAGGCGATGTCCTTAAAGTATTGGATGACATCACAGAAAAGCCAGACTACATTATCCTAGACCCACCTAGGGACGGCATCCATCCAAAGGCCTTGGACAAAATTATCGACTACGGCGTAGATTCCCTAATCTACATTTCCTGCAAGCCAACCAGCCTTGCCCGCGACCTGGAAGTCTTCCTCGCCCGCGGCTATCATGTAACCCGCTTGGCCTGCGTTGACATGTTCCCTGGAACTTATCATGTGGAAACGGTTGTGCTTTTGTCCCAACAAAAACCAGATGATCATATTGAGATAGAGATTAATCTGGATGAGATTGATGCTACAAGTGCTGAGTCGAAGGCTACATACAAGGAAATTGAGGAATGGGTGCAGGAACACTACGGATTTCATGTAACAAATCTTAATATCGCTCAGGTAAAGCAGAAGCATGGAATTATAGAGCGTGAAAACTATAATAAGCCAAAATCAGAGAACAGCAGACAACCGGGATGTCCGGAGGAAAAAGTGAAGGCGATAGAGGAAGCATTGAGATATTTTCAAATGATATAAGGACATATTTTGTTGCGCAAGTTTTTTTATAATTATTCTTGAGGTTGAATCATAAGATATGTTCACGTACAATTAACGAGGATTATACTTTGTGTGATTAGGAAAGGAGCATGATTATATGACCATCAGAGTTGTTATCGCTCAGTAGTCTGAGCTTAAATAATAAATGAATCGTAAGCTCAGATGAATCCTAAAAGAAATATCAATTTAGGAGGAGCATTATGAGCTATATTAAGGCAGAGAACGTGCTGCCGCAGGAATTAATAGAAACGATTCAGCAATATGTAGACGGAAAAATGATCTATATTCCCTGCAAGGAAAAACAGGAGTGGGGAACCACGACTTCTGCCAAGGTCTTCTTTCGTGAAAGAAATGAAGAAATATACGAAAACTACATAGGCGGAATAGGAATACACGAACTTGCACACAGGTTTTCCCTGTCGGAGAAAAGCATTCAGAGAATCCTCAGGAATCAGAGGCTGGCCTTAAGCAAAGGTGCCCCTTCTGTCTGATCATACCAAAACAAGAGTGTTCTTTAGATGTGGAGGTTGTGGGAAGAAACAGGAGTTTATCAATTCCTATAGATTTAGAGTAAATGCTAACGGTAAGAGTGTTGATGTATGGCTGATATATCGATGTAAGAAATGTAAGCATTCCAAGAACCTCACAATTTATGAAAGGACTCGTCCAGGAAAGATACCTGAAGAATTGTTTGAGAGCTTTATGAATAACGATATGGAAACTGCCATGAAGTATGGTAGCGATATAGACTTTTTAAAAAGAAACAATGCTGAATTAAAATGAATTTCGGCCGGGCTATGTGTCCGGCCATTTCAATAGGGAGAATGTAATGGAAGAACAATATTTTTTTCATGTAATATCCGACATTCCCAAGAAGGTCGGTGAACATATCATTCTGGATGACAAG
>JAGBJE010000042.1 GCA_017934625.1 Pseudobutyrivibrio sp.
CACAAGAACAATGTGCTGTATCCCATAAAGTTCTGAACATAAGTCAAACCAAATGCGGTCTGAATTGTAATATCAGCAGTTCCTAAATATCCGTACAAATCATTAATGTTTGCGAATCCAACTACATCAGTTACAGTCTTTCGCATTCCTGCGAACTTTTCTAATACATAACCTTTAGCACGTGCTAAAGCCTTCTGCCATGTAGTCTGAGTGAATGTTAACGAACCAGTCTTTAAAAACGTGTAGAATCGAGTCAGTACCACATTCTGAAGTTCAACAAGGAACTGATCATCAGTTTTCTGAACCGCAACTTCAGGGCCATATTTTGCTACTGCTTCAATGGATACAGCTTTAGCATATTTCTCGATCGCAACGTCGCCATAAGATACCGGTTCAACACCAAATTCTGTGTACGGAATCTCTTCGCCTTCACCTACTGACGCTCCACCTTGTAAAGCATCCGATACCATCTTAGCTTTATAAGAAACTAATCTAGTTCCAGCTTCTTTCTTAATCGGTCGTGTAATACCTAAAATTGTTTGTAAGGCTTCCCAGTTATCTGTGAAACGTGTTACAAAATCTACCTCACGTGCCGTCAACTGGTTAAAGTCTGCCTGTTTTGTTAATCCTGCTTTTGCTGGCATGGTTTTCCTCCTTTAATATCCAAATAAATCTTTGTTTTCCATTATTGCTTTTTGGCGGACTGTCGAATCCTTGATCTTCATAATTTCCTCTTTCGAGGTAAATTTCTTACTGCCGTCATTTGCGGGTGGAGTTTCTGTGTCAGCTCCTACATTCTTTGTTTGTGTAATAAAGTCTGACCATTCCTCCTGAATTGATTCCTTCAATGTATCTGCATCTTTAATAGATCCATCTTCATTTAATTCAACCGAATCCATATTTGTAACTTTCAAGATGCTATTCAATCTTTTTTCGGATACTCCGCAATCTCGCAATAATTCTTTATACAGTGATTGTTTGTTCGCAATAGTTTTTTCTGTCTGTACCTGTTCTTTGTACTGATCAAATTCAGTCTTCAAAGAATTATACTGTTCTTCAAAAGGATTTCCTTTACCTTTCAACTCCTGCAACTCACTATTCACTGCATCAAATTGTTCAGCTTTCTCTTTGTACTCGGCAATCTTATCTTTCAGTGCATCCACTGTTTCAGCATGCGCCTGTACAATTTCATCTACTTTATCTTGCTCAATTCCTAGAGCTGATAGAAATTTCCGACTTAAACTCATTATTCACTACCTCCTTTGTATCTCCATGAGTATCCTCCAGCAGTTTTGCTATAGCCAAGTAATGCGTTGTTTATGCTACTTTTGCTTATGCCTGTTATCTTGCTTGCGTATACGATACTTTTATAATTCGCAATGGCATTATCCCCATCATATTGCACTATGGGTTTTCCCTTGCTGTACTCAATGTTATATTGCCTATCACACCATTCTAAGTTATCGGCATGATTATTCAAAGAGTTTTCATCCTTGTGATTAACTTCAGGTAAATTGTTTGGATTATCAACAAAAGCTTTTGCAACCAACCTGTGAACAGATTCTTTATGGTGTATTCCATTGCAATCGACTAGTATAACAAACTCATATTGCGGTTGACCTTTGCGCCCACATTTACCCTTTTTTAAAAATTTACCTTTTCTCTTTTGCAACCATGCTCCCTTGACTACTTTAGGTAATGAATAAATATCGCCTTCGTCACTTATGAGATACCTTCCTTCGTACCCCACTGCTTCCTTCCACAAAGCCAATGTATATACCTCCTGTGCTTCGTAAGCGTTTCTTTGCTATTCGGTTACATTTATTATAACAATACTAAATCATTTTTACAATGCATAAAAAAGGGCTCTTAGCCCTTCAATATTCTTGTTGCTTCAATAACAAATCTGCCAGCATAATTCTGACACGCATTCTTCAGGAAATTCTTATTTCTAGGGTTCGGCCATTTCCTAGTTCCAAATTCATTATACTTGGCATAATGGACATTTGAACCTACATACACCACATGATGGATACCTAGCTTGTAGTTGATAGACTGCCTCAGAGTACCACCCTTGTAATTAGGTATTCCAGTTGATTCGGGAGTACCTGAATGAATAGACTTCTTTGCAAGGTTGGTAACTTCCATTCCTGCTTTGGTCAATATGATCTTTTCCTTCTTGTCTAGCTCAGCGAATACTTTAGGTGTATTATCAATCAATTTATAATCAGTCATACCAACTTTCCTCCTGAGCTATTTGCAAAGCCGCTTCAGCCTTCCAATCCTCATATGTCATGTCAGTATCATTTACTCGCTCCGAACATATACTCCAATCAATATCCGATAAATCATCATCAACCACCGAGAGCATATCGCACCTGCAATTCATGGTTTCATCAATCGAGCCTGACGGGTCTGCTGGATACATTAATCCATTTGAGAATGGTTCATCTGTTTCTCTGATTTCTCCGTCAACTAATATATGTGTTGGCCTCGTTCTATCATCTGCTGTTGCTAGCCATTGTTTCTTGACTTTGATGCCTAATTCCTTTGCTCTCTCTATTGAATCCAACGAACCCATGTTCTGTGCACAAGTCATAGCTGTTCTTGCTCTCGAATACGCCACATTAATATTCATATGCGCTATATTTCTGAACCTATCCCTTAGTTGGAATAAATCCTCTCCCTGTAATACTGACTGCAGTACCTGACTATTTACATTCTTAATGTTCCATGCAATATCCTTTGTCTTATTCATTTCCATTAATGGCAATAACAATCTGTCTTCTTTGATTAACTGTCTAACAGTTCCTTCCTTAACCAAAGTGAATGATGTATTAATCTGGAGTTCCTTTTCAATCTTGAACGTCTCATACGCAAGATTCTCTGCATACGTACCAATGATTTCTTTATTCGCAATCTCGCAACAACGCTCATTAATTGTTAACATATCGTTTGCCAATTCATTTGCCAGCTGATTATACCATATACCACTGCCAAACCGATTCATGAACCAATTTTGGTAGAACTCCTCAGAAATCTCATTCCGCTCCAACTTCTCAAGCATACCGTCTATTTCATCTTTGTGCTTTTCAAAATAGTTGCGTGCCTTGTCCTCCAATTCATTTATAGCCTGCCTGTATTCCTTTTCAAACTTCTTCTTGATCAAGACAATATGTTCATCTGTATAGTTACTTCCGTAATCGCTCATTATTCTTCGTCATCAACAGGCTGTTCCATTGGTTCTTCCTCAGGCTCTTTTGGTTCATCATTCGTGAATCTATCAAAGTTATATTTATTCAATTTATCAATCTCTTCTTGTGCCTTATCTCCATCACCTAACAAGGTTAGAATTTTTTGCGTAATATAATCGCTGGATAAATACTGTGCTGATTGCAGTATCACCTGTACAGATTCATTTGTGTTTGTAATTACATTCCTTGTAAAGGATACTTCATCTTCAATGCCAGCAACTTTAAACAATCTGTAAATAAAGTCCAGCACCTGATATTCAAATAAGTCTGTTTTTTGGTCTAAAGGATTATACGAAGCTTTTATCTGTGTAGCTGTGATATTTCCGTTTGCAATATTCTTTGTATCAAGTACCATAGCATCTTCATATAGATCAGCACGCAGTCTATCCAATAAGGCTTCCCTGCTCGCATACGGAATATCCATTGTGTGTGCTTCTGCTGTCGCTCCGTCATCTTCTACAACGGCCGCATGGACTGTTCTGATCTGATTCAAGAACTTTGCTAGGTCAACCTCATCCATCCCGCCAGCATTGTTTACAATCCAATATATCAAACTAGCTTCATCAACTGTGTTACAGAATCCACTCTTGATCAGGTCATATGCATCTATCTGTGCCCTCAATCCGACTAACTCAGATTGCTTATTGTCGTTTGCGTATAATGGAATAATTGGGAAGCTCGGATAATTTGCTCCATCAACGATTTCAATTCCATCTGCTTCGGATATCTGTACTGATACAATATAGGGCCTTTTTTCGTTCAATACCTGTCCGAGATAGCCTTTTTTCTCTCCATCTCTTTTACGCCATATGTAGTCCGTATAGCCATCTTCTTCATACAATGTCGCTCTCAATGGTTTCGTTCCGTCAATCTGCCAGAACCTGACTCCAGCTCTCAACGATCCTGTATTCTCATCAAACAATGGAGCAAATTCTAATGCATCAAACATGTCTATATGATCAAGATTAAAGAAGCCATATGATACACCAGCTATCAGCGAATGTTTTCCCAGCTCCTGCAATCGGTTATCAAAGTCTTTTCCTAACTTCAACGAGGTTGATTCATCGCCGAACCTAGCTCCGTTACCTAATAGATATTGGTTCTCCTGCGTTACAAATCTGTAAAAGAATCTACTTGCCAATTTATAGTTCGGTGAATAAGTATCCAATACTGCCTCACCTGTAACTCTATACAATAGCTTTTTATATTCGTTGATTGTAACATTTTTATGCTTGTAATATTCATATGCTACTCGTGCATTTCTATACTCTTCCGTACTTTCGTAATCATTAATAACAGATCGAACAAACTCAATAATGGTCGCTTCTGATACTGCCCGATTTCTTAATGCCCGCAAGTCCTGATATGTTTTCATTTCCATACCTCCATAAATTAATTATACATTAATTGATTCAGCTTGTCTTTGCTTTTTCTTTTGGTAAATTCTGAGTAAACTGGAGAGGCTGTCACACGGATCATCGTGTTCTGCATTCTCATTATAGTCGCAAATCATGTCTATATATTCTCGGTCTGTTCCGTTTACGAAAATAACGTCCTTCCATTCAAACTTCAGATAGGAAGTGATCTTGATATATTTGTTTTGTGTTTCAGTATATGTAGCAACCTTCACACCACGTTTCCGCAATTCCTTTGCCACATATCCTTTGTCGGCATTCAACTCGTTGTGTAACTTCTGACACCTCATGTCATTATGCAGGTCTACAATTTGTTCCAATATATCATCAACGTGCTTCCTCCAACATCTTCCATATACATACCATTTACCATTATGTATATTAATTGCTGTATACGCACTGTAATCCTCTCCATAATATGCTGAATCTAAATGATCATAACCGCCTCTAGCCAGTTCAATATCAGCTCCAACTTTTGGATTGTCAAATATAACATCGTCATCTGCTATATGCTTCAACTCATAATTGGCTGCGAATAGACTAGCTGTCATACTATCTTTTATTTCTATTAATTCTTCTTTCGTTAATATTCCAGTCGTATAGCAGTCATACTTGTCAGCATCAGGCATTAACGTTGATGCGTCTTCACGATGCCACGGCGTCAATGTATTATAAATCCTGCCCCCACTGTTTCTAATATTTTGAAGTTCTTGATATACAACTTTCGTTCTCTCTCTCTCGGCTTTGCTTATTCTGTCGTTCACATTAATTATATCGTCTGTGAATATCCTATCAAAATGTTTTCCTGTTAATGAACCACCTGTTCCTATGCCTACAAGTTGGCTTGTTCCTTTTACATCATTTGAAAGGTTTGTGTTTATCTCAGTGGCTGATTGAATTGTCAATACTAAATCTATTCCATAAATACACTGAACAATATACATTGTATGCTGGTCTAGCAATATATTGCGGACTTGCCTAATAACTTCTTTTACATCACTATCAGTTTTTCGCATAAACATACATTTGTAACTAGGCAATAATATTATCATTTCTGCCAAAGCTATTGATACGCATGTTGTTTTATAAGAACGCCTATGTGCCATAAGCGTCTTGTCTTTTTTGCCTCTTATCATATCCTTTAACCACGCCTCATGCATATCTCCTAGCTTTGTAAATCCTAACATATGAGCAAATTTCAAAGGGTGATTAATCAGTAGGTCTATCGCTTGTTCCTTTTTCAGCATATCTAAAATGATAACCTCCAGTGCTTTTTGCTTTTCCTGTGCAACACGATACTATCTTAGTTCTATTTAATCCCGTTTTCCTTGCGGCGTCCGCAAAGCTTTCGTAAACAATACCTGTTTCTATACACTCCACTTTCTTTTTATGAGGTTGTGCATCTGATAAATGTTTCTTCCATTCATCAGACAATTTTATACCACACATGTGTTTATTTCCCTTTTTTGCCTTTGACACATTATTCTTTGCACGTTCGGTCATTATTCCTTTATTCTTCCCTTTGCCACCATAAGTCATGTTATACCCATATAAAGAATTATATGTTTGATATTTGTTTATGAAATACATTTCCAATTCATCTAAATATTCCTTTCCGCATTCGCAAATCAATTCAAACACAAACACATCTTTATTTGTGTTGTAATCGTTTTGCATATCTTTGTTTTTGTGACGCCCGTTTTCTAGATCATATTTGTGGCACGCTTTTCTGTGGCTGATATTCTCACTTTGGCCTATATACATCTTTCCATTTTCTGTATTAATAATTCTATATATTCCTATCATATATCGGTACTCCTCTTTTATTAATTATATCATAAGGCGTTCCAAAACTTAAATTAAAAAAGCTCCTTTTTGGAGCTAATCTTTTTGATTCAATACCGCATCTTCCACCTCGTCAATTATATCTTGATTGATTTCGGCAACGGTTATTTTCTGCACTGGATCTTGTCCTACTGTACTTCTTATAGTTTCAAAAGCTCTGATATTCCCTTTCATAGCTTGTTGAAACAACTTAGCTGTTATGGCTTCTGTTCCTGTTAGCTTTTTACCTTGATTGTCTGTGTACTCTTTTTCCAGTAGCATTTCCAACGCTAGCCGTAAATCTTTACGCCTTCTTTTGGCTTCTGCCGAGGCTTTACCACCTTTCGAGGCTTCTTCAAGAGTGAATTTATGTCTGTCTTCGCCTTTAACTAGGTTCTGTTCATTCGCCATTGCTTACTCCTTTTAATACATCAATAGCATGGTTAACGGCTTCTTCAAATGGATTTAAAAAACCTTCTTCCATTTCTTCATCATCTGATAATTCAACATCCACTTCATCCCTTGTTTTATTTCCCATTTCGTAAATATTGATTGTACAATTTTCAAAAATAAATACTCCGCCTTCTGTCTTTACTGTTTCCATTTGTAGTTCCTCCCTGTTAGTTGTCTATATACTTTCCTTAATTCTTGAACCTGCATATACAATTTGTGTTTCTCTCGTCTATCGTCTGTTTGACTCATTTGCTTTTTTAGTTTTTCAAGATTCTCTGTTATATTGTGATCTGTACATGTCATATTCCAATAAATCTTTCTG
>JAGBJE010000043.1 GCA_017934625.1 Pseudobutyrivibrio sp.
CTGTATATTAAATGCTGCTTTCCTTGCAGCAGCAGACCCAAATGCTGGAGGAGAGGTTCACATGCAGCATTATCTAAATGCTGTTAAATACGAGTTTATCAAGGTAGGTAAGGTATTTACCAAGGCCGACTTTGAGCCATATTCAGATTTGGTGGGACTATAAAAGGTGGAATAATAAAGTATGGATGACGTTAAATGGATGCGAAGCTTACTTTCTCACAATGTTCGTATGCCCCTTTCAATTATTCAGGGGTATGGGGAACTTTTGGAGGAAGGAAAACTTGATGATGAAAAACAAAAGGAAGTAATAACAAAAATATGCGGTAACATTCGCTATCTTTCTAACATTCTAAAGCTTGTAATTGACAATGATAGTACAAACATAGAATACAAGTATGAAATCATAGATATGCTTGATGTGGTTAGAGAAGTCAGCAAGTATATGAAGGACTTTACAACAAAAAGGGGCATCAAGGTAAGCGTTATAAGCCAAAGCGCCAAGGTTATGGTGAGGGCCGATAGATGGCAGTTTATTCGCTTGTTTTACAATCTTTTTGAAAACTCATTAAAGTATATGGGCAAAAGCGGAGAGATAAGCGTCATGGTAAGTGAGGCAGGAAATGATAGTGTATTGATTGTTTATAAGGACACTGGAAAGGGAATGCCGGCTGCAGAAGTGGAGCATGTATTTGAAAGGGGCTATAGAAGTGCTACACACATGGGAGAAAATGGACAAGGTATGGGAATGTATTTTGTTCATCAGATTATTGAGGATCATGGTGGGGATATAAGCGTTATTTCTGATGTGGGAAAGGGATTTTCTGTAAGAATATTGCTTCCAGTCTCACAGGAGTAAGAGTGTAGGAGGAGAGGTACTATGGCTGATCAATATGGAAATCTATTAATAGAAAAACAGCAGGAAAATCTACTGCAGGAGGACAAAAAAAACGAAGAGAATCTGATTGAACAACAAAAACAAAAAGAAGAACTTGATAGACGTATTGAAGAAGATCGTATTACAAATATAGACCAAATAAATGAGGAAATTTTAAAATCTAAAGAGACACAGCAAATAAATCAGCCAGGCTCATTTAGTGACGTTCCGGTATTTAATAAACTGATAAGCAAAAAGGAAGCTAAGGCTATAGAAAAGGCTCGCAAGCAGGAAGAAAAAAAGGCTGCTCAAAAAAGATATAAAGATGCCATTGGATTTGAAAAAAGATATACGGATTCTCGAAGTGATGATAGTCCAGCTATGGCTGCTATAAGAGAAGCCTTGAGGGTGTATTATACTGAAGAAGAAGAAGGTAAGGTGAATAGAGAAAGTGAAGATGAGGAAGTTAGGAATAATGCTTATGTGCAGTTAGGTAATAAGTTAGATGATATTGTAACAAAATGCAATAAATATCTTCGTTTTAAAGTATGCTTTTCAAAAGCGGCTCGAGAGCGCACTAATAAAGTTAGAGAGCTAAGACAGGAAGCCATAAATAAAAGGGAAAAGGAAATAAAAGTTGATTCAGAAAGTCTTTTTATAAAAGATGCAGTAGCAAATAAAGCCAAAAAAAGTGAAGGTGGTATTAAGGGATTCTTTAAGGAAAGAATTCCAGCAGGATTCAAATCCCTAGGTAGAACTATTGCAAAGCCATTTGTGAATACATTTGCTCATCGTTCAGCAGGTCAGGTGGCTAAGGAATTTTTGAGGGATCATATATGGGGTGGAATATTTAGAAATACGTTTAATATAGTTGCAATGGCAGCGCTTCTTCCTTTTTGGGCTGGGGGTGGATTGGTAAGAGGATGTGCCAGTATTTTAAATAAAACTGTCGGCACTAATATTAATTTAAACAAAATACATGTGGTCCATCTTCCGACTCCTCACTTACCTTCAACATGGACTAGATATCACCAAGAAATGGCACGTGATAGAGAAATGCAGAAATTGAGGAGCAGTGAAGGCCCTGATAATGTAGCCCAAGAGGGGGATCGAGATTATTTGATTAATAATCAATTTGATGGAAAACATTATGTGTCACCAGCTCAAAGTCCATTTTTTAGGTTGTTTGGATGGGCACCTACAATAGATAAAAAAGGAACTTCCGAGTTTTCATATAAAGACATGACGAAAGAAGAAATAAAAAATGCAAAAGCCGGTAAGAAATATTCCAACAAACTAATTAGATATTTTGGAGTAGAAGAACGTGCTCGTCAGGAGTATCTTACAACCATAAAAGAGTATGAGGAAGGAAATTATAGCGATGATGAGGACGATGAGTAGATATAATAATTAGCCTAAATATAGTTAATACAAACAAGTGGGAAAGGATTATTATGGCTGATGTTGGCAATGGTTTGATTCAACTTAATCAGGAAGAAAAAAATAAAGATATCTTTAATCTTGGAATAAATGAGGAGGAAACCAGTCTACTTACTACGGAAGAAAAACTTATGAATCCAGCATTAGCTGAGGAACATAAGAAGAGTGAGACTATAAAATCGTTGAACCAAGAAAAGGAGCAACAAATAGGTAAGTCAGGCTCATTTGATTATCTTCAAGAACTTAAACCCAAAAGCACTAATAAAATGGATAATCTTCAGAAAAATTCTCAGAGTAGAGAAGAAAAGAAGGCAGTAGAGGAAGATTATCGATATTCTATACAATTTCATCAAGACTATGCTAAACCAAGACGCGAAGACAGTTCGGCTATGAGGGCTATAAGAGCTGCAATGAAGGAATACTTTGATACTAAAGAGCATATAGAAAATAAATCAAAAGAAGCAACTGATCCTATTAGTGACGAAGCAAAATTACTAGATAATGAGGAATTAGACGAAAAGCTAGAAAATATTGAACAGAAATGTAATAGTTATTTACGGTTTAGGATAAGTTTTTCAAAAAAAGCGAAAGAACATACCGCCCAAGTAAAAGAAGTTCGAGAAAAGGCTAAAGAAATGCGAAAGACTAATGCTTTAAGAGAAGGAGATGTTAGTAAAGAAACTAGAAGTGTTGGAAAGAGTATTAAGAACTTTTTTACCAATAGAATACCAAGTGGTTTTAAGAATGTTGGGCGAAGCATAAAAAAGCCATTTGTTAATACATTTTCCCATCGCTCAGCAGGACAGGTCGCTAAAGGATTTTTGAGAGATCATATTTGGGGCGGAGTATTTAGAAATGCATTTAATTTAGTTGCCATGGGGGTGGTACTTCCATTTTGGATGGCAAATGTAGCTGTAAAAAAAAGTGCGACTATTTTACAAAAAGCAACAAATAATAGTATTAATGCAGATAAAATAAAGGTTATACCTCTACCGATGCCACATTTACCGTCTACATGGACCAGATATCACGATGAAATGTATGGACATAAGGAAAGTTCTACAAAGGAAAATAGCGATAATTCCAGCACGAGTGAAGGAGAAATAGAAAAAAGACGTAAAAAGGAAGATCCTACCAAAGGTACATTTTTTAAGTTGTTTGGATGGCATCCTAAAATGGATCAAAAAGGAAGTGGTCCTTCTTACGAAGGAATGACTAGAGAAGAAATAAAAAAAGCAAAAGATGCTAGAATATATCCAATTAAGCAAGACAGGGATTCTATAATGGAACGTGCACGTTTGGAACAACTCAGTATTTTGGAAAGTATTGAAGATGATTTACAGGAAGATTGATTTTTAATTAGGGAAGTTGGGGGCATGGAATATGAAAGATACAAATATTAGGGATGTATTTGCAGATGATCCACAGGTTGAAATTGAAGGTGAAATAACGGACCCAGATGAACTATTAATTAAAGTGTTAAATTCGCAGAAATTTAAGGATACATATTCAAATCTAGAGAATGCTAAGATGGAAGCCTTACCTTTTTTCGAAGAGGATGTTATAAGAAATGTGGATGCATTGACTAGAAAAATTCAAACATGGGACAGCGAAACTGTAAAAAATGTTCCTTATGATGAATTGGAACAGACATTTTTATGCCTTTATGACAACCTTTACGTATTAATTCAAAATGTAAATCCACTATGGCAGGTAGGAATGGAAAGAATCAAGCTACTAAAGGATTATCAAGATTTGTATGTAGAAATGCTTAAGGTGAGAGGGGAACTTTAATATGGTAACACGAATATCAAAGGAAAATATTTCTTTTTTTGAACATCTGATACCAGATGATTTGATTGAGGATTTATTAATTAGAAAAGATACTGTTGGACTTGGGTGTCTACGTAGGGATTTTGATGGAAATTTTGACGGATTTGGAACGTTAATTCTTGTGAGAGAATATGACGAAAATGAAAATGTGGATAATTTTAATATAAAATGGCTATATGTAGATTCGAACAGACGAGACGATGGTATAGCATGTGAACTAATTACGGAAGTCTTCTGGGAATTTGGAAATACTGAAGTGCCTACGATGACTGTAGATATACCTGCCATGGAACGGTATGATGAGTTGGGATTGTTCTTTAATGATTGGCACTTCAAGTTTTTGCCTACCTATACTGTTGACTTTGAAATGCCACTTACAGACCTAAAGAAAAATGAGTATTTTTCAGGCATAACCAAGGATACTGCTGTCAAGGGGGTAGTGCCTCTTAGCTCGGTAGAAGAAAAAGCATTAAAGTATTTTTTGAGAGAGCTGAGGAAAAAGTACATAAAAAGAGGTCTATATGTGGATATTATGCTTACTGAGTACAGTAAGGACTATTTTGACCCAGAAATCTCTAGTGCCATTGTAAAAAATGGAATTGTAGATGGGGCTATGCTTGTACATACTCGTCCAAGCGGCAGGTATGAAATAATTGTCTTTGATACCTTGTTGGATAATCAAAAAATGAACCTTTTGAAATTGATGAATAAAACATACCAGGCAGCCCTAAAAGCCAATAAGAAAAATGCAACCGTCTATCACAAATGCTACAACGAGCGTGGCATGGATTTTATAGACGGCTTGTTTGGAACCCATGAAACACCTTATGTACTGCGAGGAATGATTGAAAATTCCTCCGTAGCTTTGTCGTCAGAAGATTGGGAAGAAATAAAGGAGGAGTACTGGAAGGATAATCCTGATCTGTATGAAGATGTAAAAGCAATTGTTACTGGTAATTATTAGAGCCTTTATAGCATGTCGCTCTCGAGTACACCCACCCTAACTAGACCAGGATGATGTGCAGGAAAAAGGGTATCCAAAAGCTTCCCGGTTAATTCAGATTTAGGAGCTATAGAAATCACGGTATCATCTGAGTAGCTTTTTGACATCAAAACAGAAAAGCATAGTAGTAGGAGCGGGAACAAAGGCTCAGAACTTCCTATCTTATTAAAATATACAAGATCGATAACATTGGTGTCGTGCTTTACAAATAACAATAAAAAGGCAGGGTGTTTGCCTGAAGAATCCAGCACCAGGGCACTTATACTCTGCTCATATGTTCCTTTTAGAGGAGAGAGTCCAACTTTTGTAAGTGAACTAGAAAGCTTTTGCCAAATATCATTTGTAAGCTCCGAAAGCTGTATAATTGTTCCTTTATGAAAAGCTGCCGAGGCTGATTGGCGCAGCTTTGTGCCAGTTAGTTGATGATTATTTCTTATCTCACCAAGAGTAATATCCAACTTAAAATGATTTTCCAAATGAAATATAAAAGCCCAGTTTTGGAAAAAGTAATAGAGAGAATCATATTCACCGCTAGAAGGGAAACGAACTTCGATTGGTCTTGTTCCAACGATATCAAATAGTTTATTCATCAAAGCATCACCAACCCTTCTAAGACGGAAGAGTTCACCTACATAAATCCACTCAAGTTTTACAGATTTTTCCACGGAAAAGATAATAAGTCCGCATGCAGTATACTGATTATCCAGTTTGTATGCTGCACCTAATGCAAAGGTGTTAGCAGCTTTTAGCATATTGGTATAATTCGTAGGAGCAAAATCTTTAAAGCTGCTTTGGTTTTTCGAATCTATGGAGGTTATATGCAGAGTAATTTTTCGATTCTTTGGTGACATTATAATACCTCATAAGCTCGGCTAATTGAGCTGTTTTTTTATAATAATTGTATATCAATTCTAATTGGAAAAGCAAGGAGGAGCTATGGAAACAGAAAAATATATCACATCTATTTTGATACCAGATTTACTTCAGGCAGCGGCTAAATTAAAGGGATATGTGGATAATTTTTCTGCGCCTGTGGAAGTAGATACAGACAATCTAACAATAGATGCCGAAGGATATCCAGCTATATCCTTTAAGACAGGGGAAACATATTTTACAATTGGTGTGTTTCCAATTAATTTAGACGAAGTGAACCAGGAGCCAGTATTTTGGTATAGAATCGCATGCCTTGCTTTTTCACCGTGGGAGTTTCCCATGGGTTACCTTCCTTCGGATAATCCATTTCTTATATATCTTCCAGAGTTATACATTAATATTATTTCTGAAGATGATGGTAAAGCGAACCACAACATTTTAGAACAATCCTTCTGCAGGGTTAGAACGGAAGGCTTGTTTTGGCAGCTTCAAGATTATATCCCTGATTGTCAGCTTACCAATAAAAATGGAAAGCGCGTAATTCTTATCTTAGAGGAAGGAGAATCTGTGGATGAATATGAAGAAATAAACGTTTATTATGACAGGCTTTTAACTGAAAGTATATGTTTATTGTGTGTGGAATGGAGAAATCATGTTGCCTACATTCCTGAGGAGGGAGAAAGAGACGAAGATGTCAAACATTATTTACAGATTTTATCTCTTACAGCAGCACATTTTGAGGAGGTGGAATAATGGACGGAGGACACATTCCATATGAGGAATTAGAGAAAAAGTTAGAAATCGTGCCAGAAGAAATGGCGGAAGATTTTGGAAGAAAGACTGTAAATATTGATAATGCATTCATAGAAAATAAATTAAATAAGGATTCTGATGATATATATAACAGTTTACAAAAACAATCAAAATATGTTCCTCCAGTTCAAATAAAAGCTGGAAGCGCAAATGAAGAAGTCCAGCATGACCCGGTATATTCAAGGGAAGTGGGAGCAATGGAACTTTCCAAGGAGGATGAGAAAGTCATTGAGAATAAGGCAAGCTTTTCACAGGTGGACAGCGTTGCGGTAAAAATGAATCAGCAAAAAGATAAAACAGCTTTTGCAAACAAGGCGAAAGCTGTTTTGGACTCATGGAAATTTGGCGGAGATAGTGCCAAAATGAAATTCTTGAAGAAGAATATACGGCGGCTTAATGAGCTTCTAGGTGAAAAAGAAGTAAATCAAGCGAGGCTTTTAGAGCAGTACAAGACTGTTATTTCAATATCAGAAGATTATCTAAGAGAGCGAGACAAAGGCGGTAAGGGACACTATGCCAAGCGCCATGAGAAGGTTCGCAATCTGATGGAGGAGTGTAAGAAGAATGCTGAACTTTTGAGTGCCGATGCATACACTGAAAATGTGACAAAAGATCGTGAGTATGAAGGCATGCGCACTGAGGTAAAGAACCTTGCTAAGAAAGAAAATATAAAAAATATAAACGATGCATTGTTTAATGGCGTTAAGGATAAAAATGGAGTAAAAAAGAAATCTCTCAATGATATGTTTATGACTATTCTTCCTAAGTCAGCGGATGAGTTTAACCTGCTTAAGGATGAGATGAAAGCCAACTATGAAATTATAATCAATCAGCTCAAGTTAGAAGAAAGTAAGTCTGCAATACTTTATTCCACAAAAGAAAATCGAATGAAAAAGGAACTTTTGAGGAAAAGGTTTGAGCGAGAGCTTGAAATTTTAAAAAGCAGGTCTTTTAGCGATATAAGTAAGGGTATGATGACATGGAAAGACCTTTTGCTTGAAAAAAAGGAGGTTAGGCTCCAGGAAAAAGACATACATGGCGAAAAATACAAGAATGCTGATTTTCGTATGAAGCGAAGTGAGAACGGTGAAGATGCAACGAATAAATTTTTGTCATTATTAAATGTGGGTAATCTTTTTTCGAGAACATATAAATCATCTGTAAAATTATCTTTTGGAGAGGAGGAAGATTCAGTTGTAGATGGCTATGTGGCAGAAAACAGTACAAAACAGATAGGCGGAAAAGAGGTTGAAGGTCAGTCTCTATCGGAAGCTATGAATGCTGCCATGGAAAACAAGATTAATCTCATGTATTCAAAAGAAGCAATATGCAAGATGAATACGATTAGGCTTTTAGATACAATTTGCGGTAACACAAATCGTACAGAGGATAGTTTTAAGGTTTGGACAGAAATAAAAAATATAGAGAATAAGTCATACATTGTTATCACAGATGTGCAGGCGAGATTTAATGGTGAATCTTTTGGTCTGGAGAATTTTGATGCCATAAATCAAAAAAAAGATGGCACTACACAAGAGGAAATAGTATCAAAAAATGGCTCTTTAAATACTTATTATTATGATATTAATATTGCGAAGGAAATATTGAAGCTAGATCCTATCCAAGTCACAAA
Source organism: Pseudobutyrivibrio sp. (assembly GCA_017934625.1). Lineage (GTDB taxonomy): Bacteria > Bacillota > Clostridia > Lachnospirales > Lachnospiraceae > Pseudobutyrivibrio. The sequence continues at coordinate 8,470 of JAGBJE010000043.1, forward strand.
AGCACTAGAGGAAAGTGCATCACTTTCGAAAGAACAGGCCAAGGCTTTTTTAGACCGCTTGGGAGAAGTACAATATGCTCTTAATAAAGATTTGAATGAAAAGGATGGAAAGGGCTTCAAACGGACTGAACAGGACAAGAAGATACAGCAAGCTAAAGCATCAGGGGATTTGAAAAAGGTAAAAGAGTTATTAAAAGTTAAGGAAGCTACTGAAATTAATTATGCAGAAAGCAGTTATAAATATGCTTATATTCATGAATCACTTATTCGTGATAAAGGAATGAAAGGTAAAATCAAATATGATAAAAAAATGATTTATGTAAAAGAACAAGTGGTGGATAAGGCGACTGGAGAAATCAAATATGAAGAAAAAAAGCTGGAAGATATGACAAAAGAGGAAATAGAGGAGCATGAATCTAATGTAAAAAAACAGCTAGAAATTTTGAATAGTGATTTGGGGCTGACTGATCTAGAAAAATCGAATCGTGGTTTAGATGAAGAAATGGAATCAGTCAAAAAAAGAGAAGCTAAACGTAGTAAAATAAATAATATGGTGAGTGATATAAACGAAAATAGTGATAAATATTCTAAAGAAGTTATAGCTTGTATGAATATTGTAGGGGAGTGGTGCAAATACAATTTCTCGGGGCAGATATTTAAAAGTCATAAGAGCTATAACGCCGCCGACGTATGGAATATATTTAATGCACCTGAAAAAATTAAACAGCGAAAGGAATTAGAAAAAAGTTATCAGAAAGAAGTAGAAAACGAAGAAGCAAAAAAACGTAAAGAAAGAAGAAACGCTCGTTTAAGTAAAATCAATGAAGAGCCGATTGAGGCTAATAAAGAGGTTGAAACAAATGTAGTAAAAAGCAAAACCGAGGTTGAGTTGGAAAAAGCCAAGAATGAGAGAGAAGAACAAGCCAAGAAATTAAAAAAAACCTATAGAGATGTACCAACCATGATGATGGATATCGAGCAGAATATGAGAAATTCTGCAATAAATGCACTGAAGACGCAAATAGATACTCAAAATAATGAAGAAGTGAAAAACCAGCTTAAAGCTATATTGGATGAAATTACTAGCGGAGAAAAAGGCGAGCTGATAGTTCCAAAGGGTGAGATTCTTGAGATTCATGATGACGAATTGGCACATAACGAGCATGAATTTATATCATTTAAGGATTGGGTACTCTTTCCACATGAACCTTCGATTGAGGATGTTAACCAAGGAAAACTGGGAGATTGCTGGTTTATGGCAACACTTGCAGCTGTAGTAGAAAATGATCCAAGTTTTATAAAAAAGAGCATGAAGGATAATGGAGCTACTGTTACCGTCCGACTTTTTGATGATAGTGGTAGTGCGGTGTTTATTACAGTTGATAAAAGTATGGCGTTTTATAAGAAGTCTGAAGATAATCCAGATGGTGGAGCAAGAGGAGCTATTGGCTCACTGTGGGTTTCATTATATGAAAAAGCGCTTTATGCATCAGGGCTGAGATTGAGAGATTATTCTGATGAGGATCACAAAATAAAAAATGGATATAAAGCTATTGCTAGCGGGGAGGCTAGAGAAGCAATGAAAATTATTACTGGGAAAAAAAGCATAAAAGAATATGATTATGACGCAAACAGTTACGAGCCTAAATTTTCTTATGTAGATGAAAAGACAAAATTATTGACCCATAATAAGTCTTTTCAGGATGCAAAGAATAATATTAGCAAAAAGTTAAAGAACATATTTGATGATAAAAAGAAACATATTGTTATGGGATCAACCTATCATGAGTTTAAGGGTGCTACAGGCTCTGGGTTCAGCGGAGAACAGGAACGAAGAGGGCTTTCAAGTAGGCATGAGTATACCATATTAGGATTAGAGGGAGAGGAAGGACAAGAAAAGGTGCGTATACGTAATCCGTGGGGATCTGGTGTGGTAGAAACTGTAAAGAATGAACTTACAGGAGAAGAAACATATCGTAGGGCGGAAAATAAAACAGGAGTATTCCTTTTAAGTCTTGACGAGTTTGCAGAACATTTTCAAGATATCCGAGTGTTCAACTAATAACTACTTTTTATGGGAAAAGTGAATATCCACAAGATAGGAAAAGTGTCTAACACAGTTGTGTTAGGCACTTTTTTCTGACCACCAGCTCCATCTCAAAAACTCCTTTAAATTCCCGATTTGTGAACAAATTGTTACCAGAAAACTTTAAGAAACCTTTAAAATTATTGTGCAATAAACGTGGTAATATACTATTATCAGTAAACTACCAATAAAAGAGGGTCTATTTTATGAGAAACAATCAGTTGTTACCTTTTGAACGAAATCGTTATTACACTGGAAAAATGTTAACAAGCGTAGATTTTGAAGCAGAGCAGACCTACATGAACAACAAGAGGCGCTTTTTAAACAGCATGATGTATGGCTCTGGAGTAGTCTGCGGACTTAATGTGGTCAGCTTGGACGATTTATCACTCTTAGTAGAAAGTGGTGTGGCTATTGATGGCAGTGGTCGTGAAATTGTAGTTGAGTCATCTGTAGTAAAAAAGCTTTCAGCCATAGAGGATTTTGACAAGCTTGAATCAGATGAAGCTTATTTATGCATTCGCTACAGGGAGGACCCTGTGCATGCAGTATATTCATTAAATCAGTCTGCAGGCGACCAGGCTTATGAATACAACAGAATGCATGAAGGATATGAATTATTCTTAAAGGATACTTCGGAAGAATTTGATTTACTAGAGATGGAGGATGAGTTCTATCGCACATTAAAGATATTCGAAAGTGAAGAGGTTGATGTGGAAATATCTCTTCCAGCAGAAAACTGTGCAGGTATTTCTTCCAGGGTGCGCCTCACCTTTACAGGAAAGGCTGAAAAGCCAGTGCCGGTTTCATTCCAGGGAATTCTCCAGATGCCTGTATTTACCACCAGTGAAGGAAATCATGAGATGGAAATCAATATTCCAGAAATGAAGATTGCTGGAGGCCAGGTTATCAATAAGGATTTTTGGATTAAGGCAGAGAACAACTCCATAGATAGCACGGAGCTTATTTTAAAGGAAGGTGTAATTGTAATTTATGGCGAGCGAAAGAAGGTAAATGTAAAGGGCACAATTGATGTTGCCATATTAAAGGAAGACCCTGAAAGCCTGGCAGCCAGAAATGCAGGAAAGCTTAGCCTTGAAATGAGAAATGTTCAGTCTCAGGGAAATGATGTTGTTATAGCAAAAATAAAGCTGGTTAAGACGGACATGGCGTACATCATTGATCAGATAATAGAGGCTGAGGTAAAGAAATACATTACCATTCCACAAAACGAAGTAATCACAAGAGAATACATTAGCAATTTCTCTAAAGAGGATGTTACTGCTCCTGAGATATATCAGGGTGATGCTGGAAAGGTTGTTAAATATGAACACATGGGAGATACCAAGGCTCCACAAATTGCAAGTGGAATAGTTGAGATACCACTTGGTGATGACAATGGAAAAGGTACAACCCATTTTTCAGGAGAAATCCTGCATGGTCTTGGAAAAGGTAACGTTTATGTAGACGTTGGATTTGAAGTATATGATACAAACGAAGCACTTCCGGGAGACAGCAGAAACACAATCTACGGTGCAGCTAATATATTTAGAGACAAGGAAAACGCACTTCCAAATGTAGATGTTGCGGTAAAGGTTCTTAACGATAAGGGAAGCTTTATCGTGGGAGTAAACCTACTTGATAATGTAGACCAGCTGATTCTTTCCTTTAGATGGACAGCTATCAAATTTCCTACAGAAGACGACTTTGGACTTGAGAATGAGGTTGAGAATATCAGCATTGCAGCTACAACACCTACGGTTGTGCTGGGCTACAAGGACAACTACTTCTTTGATGTGGAATTTAACGGCATAGAAAAGAGCGGATTGACCTACGAGCTTACAGAACCTAACAGTGGTGAGATTTCATCTGAAGGTGTATACACAGCTCCAAATAAGGAGGGCGTATACGAGATTAGAATTTCACTTACAGATATACCTGTTGTATGTACATACGCATATGCGATAGTTAAAAAGGATGTAAATGAGAAGCAGGAGTAAAACTATATGGAGTTTGTAACAAACCAATATAACTTAAATTCCATATATACCGCAGTTGATAATTCCGTAAATGCAGTTCACGTGTGTGAAAGCAAATATAGTCCCAAGGGAACAAGATATACCCTATGGGAAATAAAAGATCACATTTTAGCCAGAAACCTGGTTAGTGAACTGGAAGGAAATGAAAACTGTGACATGTTTTCTATAGGAAACAGGATGTATTTTCTATTTCCATTTAGAGACTTCAGACCTCTTAAAGAGTTTTACAAGGGTAGCAACCCATCCTTAAATGATGGGGAGGCCATTTGTATAAGGCTGGTAATGGAGTGCATGTCGGTTAATTTACCCTATTCCATTTTGTTTCTCATATTAAGTCAGGAAAGAATCAACCTTTCAAAGGATGGAAGTGTATATTTTGATTACTGTATAGATTTTACAGAATACACAGACAAGATAAAGGAAAAGGATTGTGCAAATCAATGTGTGGGAATTCTTCTTGATATGCTAGAACCATTTGCAGATCAGAAGGCGAATTCCTATATGATTCTTTCAGCAAAGCTTTGGAGAAGTGGTTATAACACATTCGTTGAATTATACAAGGATGTGCACATGGCAGAGGCACCAGCCAAGAAATACAAGCTGCGTGTCAGATTACAAAGATGGTTTAAAAGAAATCAAGAATTATTATTTAGGATGCTACTGGTGTTTTGCTTAATCCTGTTGGTGTTAGTAATCATTATGGTGATTAGTCAGATTTTCACTGGAGGTGTTCCGTTTTTAAGAATTTTTTTCAATCCATTTAAGGAGATTGGTACAGAAACTATGCTTCAGTAGGAACGTTGCAATATGAAAAAGTATATTATCTATGGAATTATTTCAACAATTTTAATATGGATAATAGTAGCAGCAGTTATTGCTTTGCCTTCTGTTCCTACTAACGACAAGATTCGCGGATGCATAAGCACAGCCGATGAAAACGGTATGTTTGTGCAACAGGAGAGCAAGCGAACTTTTTTGTACGAGCTTAGGCAAGACAAAACTATGGCATCAACAGCTGTAAATCTCACAAAATATGCAGATGGTACACTTTCAGGACTGGCTATAATGGGTAGCCACTATCTTCTCTACGTGGGAGAAAACATAAGCTTGGTTGTATCTGATGAAAAATATGAGGTGACTAATTCTTACAACATCACTGGAGTTGGAGAAAAGGAAGCTTATGGATTATATGTGCTAAACGACCAGCTTTACCTGGTTATGAAGTCAACTGAGCCAGGTATAGGAGTAAGGTATTTCCTACAGGTAGGAGAATATAATTGCGCAGCAACCTACGATAAGACCATTGAAGTGGTTGAGACTGATTATCAGCTGATAGATAGCTCATTACTTGGATTTTTACCAGACCCATTTCCGGAGGGATTCCTAACAGCGCTTTTACTCAATATGCTATATCTCATTATTTCATTTTTTATGGTTGGTGCTGCAGTGGCCCTGTTGATGATATTTTTATACCTTTACAGAGAAACAAATTCCTTCGTCTGGCAACGATTTGCAATGCAGCAGCTGATAATATATGCGATTGTATGTGTCACCTTTTTTACCACACAAAAAATATATTTCTTAGGAATAGTGATTGTATGGGTGGCAGGCTCTATAGCCTTACTTAATTTCACAAACAGAGAGCATGACGATTTGGTAACTCTTGCCATGGCTGTAGAAAGTGCATCAAAGGGAAGAGATACAAGTGTAAAAATCCCTCAAAAGACAAATAGGGATTATGAAAGAATTTGGCTGGCGGCAAGGGATGTATTGGAAGAGAAAAAGAGAGCAAATTATACCAGAGACAAAATGTTTCTTGCGTATTCAAGATTTGCTCCTCGCAATATCAAATCCTTGCTTGGTAAGGAAAGCATGCTAGAGGTTACTCCTGGTGAGTATCAAATAATGCGGGGCATTGTGGTAAATGTCAGCCTGAACTGGGATAGAGACCAAAGTAACATTCAACTTCTAGAACAAATGAATAAGGATTTTGCAGTTATTACCAAGACCCAGGTTGATAATGATGGAGTTCTTCTGTTTGGAGAACCAACACTTGGTTCAATGCATTTTCTTTTTGAAGATAGTCCTAAGAAAGCCATTAATTTCGCTTCCAACATAATCAAATTGTTGGCTAATAGAAATCCAGTAATTCTAATGCATGAAACAAAGCTTACCTTTGGAATAGCCGGAACGAATGAGCAGGCATTTACCTTTATTGATTCTGATGATTTAGAGCTGCTTCAAGGCATCACCAAGAAGATTCAGGAATACAAGGTGGGTATGGTTATGACTGAACAGATGGCAGCCTACATGGATGACAGTATAAAGACCAGATGTATAGGTTATGTAAATCTATCAGATGATGGAAGGAATATGAATCTATTTGAAGTATTGGATGTGCTGCCGGTAGCTATTGGTAAAAAGAGACTTGCCAATAGGGAACAGTTTAAAAAGGCATTATCAATGTACTATCATAACGACTTTTATCTGGCAAGAAATATGTTTACAGAAATCCTTAAACAGGATGGCGATGATGAAATTGCTAAATGGTATGTATTTGCATGTGAAGACTTGTTAAAGCTTGCAGGGGAAAAGGAATACGATTATAGCCTGTTTGTTGAAAGGTAATAAATGGAAAATATTTTACAGATTTTAATCAATGTAATTAAATCCAGAGTGATGGGATTGTACACAATGATTCAGCTGTGGACAACGCCATCATATATCCGAACCAAGGTTACCACTGTAGTCAGGAAATTCTTTACTCAGACACTTTCGATTAAGCCTCGGGACAAGAAGGACTACTACGCTACTAGAAAATGGCTGATATCCAAACGCCTAGTCTATTTCGTAGTATTAGCTATCGGTGTTATTAGTGCATTTTATCTGCTGGTTATTAACCCAGTCATATCCTTTGGCCATGTGGCAGGAGTTAGAGAATATTATTACAACGCAATACCTCTTAGGTTTGTAAATGGAACTGTAAAAATCAAAGCAAAATCAGGCTATATAGCATATGAAGGAAATGTATCAAAGGGGGCTGTTACAGGGAAAGGAACCCTTTACAGTATAACCGGAGATACAGTTTATATAGGAAATTTTGAAGCAAACAAATTTGAGGGTGAGGGCAAGGCCTATTATCCAGCAAATATACTTAAGTACAATGGAAGCTTTTCAAATAATTTGTATGAGGGTGAGGGAGTACTGTACAGAGAAAATGGAAGCATGGAATATAACGGTGCTTTCTCAAAAGGTAAAAAGGATGGAATGGGAATCCTGTTTAACAATGGTTCCAATCAGGTATATAAAGGATTGTTTAGTCAGGACGAGCTGGTTTACACGGATTTGTTAGGAAAATCCACAGCAGAAATCGGTGAGGTCTACACAGGAACCACAACCTTTTACATGGGGGATAACAGTCAGTTTGTTGCAAGTCTAAAGGATATCGATGCAGTCTATCAGGGAGACAGCTCAGATACAAATATAGAAGATGAAATAATGGTAGACATCATATATGTTAGCCATAATTACATAACCCTGGGAGGAAAAAGAGTATCCTCTGTTTCAGACTTGATTGATTATTTTGGCACACCTAGTTATCAGGGCTATACCAAATTAAAGCTGGCAGAGCAGATAGTTATAAAGGACATGATAGAAAAAGGGGATGCCACATTTGACCCGGTTTCCATGACAATTACTCAAAGTAATACAAACGACGTATTTAACGTTTCAGGATATTCAAGAGACAAAACAGTTTATCTTTATACCTTTTTAAAGGACGGAGTTGAATACCAGTTTTTCTGTCCTGAAAAGAGAGGGGATTTCGGATTTTATGGAGTTGCTACATATTAAAAATTTCATAAAAAAAGCCATGGCTTTCATACTGATAGCAACCTTCATAAGCACTTCAATGTGCCCAACAGACGTAGAGGCAAAGAATTCCTTTACCCTGACAGTTGATATGGCAAAAGCGTTGGCAATGGCCAATTCAGAGGATTTAGAGGCATTGCTTCTAAAATATGACCAGGCTCAGATAAAGTATAAATCCGCTGTAAAATCCGCATATGAAAAATACAAGAATATGCAAACACTAAGGTGGTCGCCACTTTTAAGCTTCAAGCTGCCTGAGCAGCCTAATGAGCAAGAGACCTTTGACTTTCAATACACAGCCATAGATAAGCAGGCAGAAATTGACAAGATAGAAAGACAGCTTGATGACATAGTTTATGAGATATATGAAAAATCAGGAAATCTATTTACTAAAATTTACACCCTACAGGAGCAAATAAAATACGAGGAAGCTCAGCTGGAAATACTAAACGAAACAATCGAAAAGACAACGCTTCAGGTGGTGATAGGTTCAGCAAGTCAAAATGATTTGGACAAAATGAAGACCAAAAAGGATACTCTCACGGAGTCTCTTGCTACACATAAAAATACAAAGGTCACCAATGAAAAAGAGCTTGGCAAGCTGATAAATCTTACACTGCCGCCAGAGACATACACTTATGTTAATCCATATGTGGAGAGCACCTTAGACCGTTCCCTGTTAAATCAAATAATCCAGTATGCCAAGGACAGAGACAGGGCATTATACGAGGCAGAGGTAGTTGAAACAGCTGACAAAATGGCAGCCGAGACAAACTACAATCTATATAAAAGGCACTTCGCCCAGGATATATACATTATTCAGTCATATTATGACACTATCATGAGCGGTGGAGAGGTAAATAAGACTCAGTTTAAGAAAAAATACGCAGAGTTCCTTAAAGAACTAGACCGCTACTGGCAAGGAGACAAGGTAATTAAAATATGGTTCATAAAGCTCTACTTTCCTAAGGAATGGTGGAGAGGTGAGCTTGATGGTATGCGCTATATAGATGATGATCCTTACGTGTGCTACGACACACTTTGTGAATATATGATAGCTCACAAGGAAAGGGTGTCCATAGAAAATGAACTTGAGACTAACCTGACCTCAGGCTTTGATAATATTACAACCTTGAAAAATACCTATAAAGGCTATGTAAAGGATCAGACAGATTTATCAAAGGAGCTTGAAAATGCCTACATACTAAACAAAGCAGGCAAAATGACATACACAGAATATACAGATATTCAGACAAGCTACGAGGAAGCTCAGATGAATGCCCTAAAGGCGTTGGATGAATACACAAGAGCATTATTCTCCTACGATAGAACCACCTGCGGAGCCATTACCTACTATCTTCTTTCTGGAGATGCAGCTCTTTACAATTCGATCGGTGGAGAAAGTTTCTTAGAGGCAAATACAGTTACTGGACCTAAATACTACATAAGGACACTGATTAACAAAAATGGATTTAGGCTTGGTATTTCAATACCTGAAACCTACGAAGGAAGCATTACAGACTATGAGCTTTGGGTTGGAAATGAGCAAATAGGAGAAAGAACCAGAGTAGGTTATGAAATCAGACATTTAGCTATAGGAAAGATAAATGGTTCAGACAGAGTTTTCATACGATTGTATGATGGTGAAAATTTTGTAAGTGATTGTGATATAGACCCAAAGGCATATGAAGGAGAATTGACAATTACTGATGGATACAACACAGTTCCAAAAACAGTTTATAAGGTTGTATCTAAATACACTATTAAATCATCTGTAAGTGGATTAGTAAGCTTTAGATTAAAGGATATAAAGGATGACAACATAAAGTACTATAAACTGCTAGATTCCACAAATGCTCCACTTATTGATGATAAACTAATTTCAGTTGATGATGAATTTAGATATTTGGCAGTGCTAAGTACGGATATCGAAAATGTTCAGATTGAACTTTATGACGTGAATGAGGAATTGCTATACAAGGCAAGATTTAATCCGAAGGAGTCTACGGTAGTTAGGTCTGTGGAGGATGAAAGCAATGAGGAAGAGTGATTATGATAAGTAGAAGTCATCAAAATGATAATCACATATGGTCTGGCAAGAAGCCTAAGAAGGAATTCAATGTTAAAGAATTCCTAAAGAATAGGAAAAAGCCAGTAGCTATTGCTTTAGCATGCATGGTTGCAGGCGTAGGAATTTGGCAGGGTGCCGGCTTCGCTGTTGCAAGATTCAATCTGGATAGGGCAGTGCATTTTAACCAGGAGCAGCTAGATGCAGTAGAGGATGCCACCCTACTTATTGGAACTCACTTAATACACATTAGTGTTATTAACAATCAGATATACGAAGTGGCAGAGATAAGTCAGTCGGATACAGGCCAAGGTAGTCTTTACTACAAATCAGAGCTTGGAGACGGACAATGGTACGAAATATCAAACGCAAGTGCTTTGACAGATATTTCCTTCAACGGTACTCCAGTTGATGACAGCGAGATTTTAGCATTGGGACTTACCAATGAAACCAGGTCGGATGCAATTACCTATGACCTTCGCACAGGCAATCCTATTTGTCCTTACAATACTACAAACCCATATGACATTGCTGATTTGACAGAGACCTTAGCTATAAAGTCGGTATATGACTATGATGGACAGATGCTAGACAACGATAGGGATACTGATTCAATAGTTTATGAATATCACGCTATTAAATATTTCTTTGAAAATACTTCAATTAGAAATGATGTTACAAATCTGTGTGATACAACAATAGACCAACTGCACCAGTTCTATTTAAACGAGGCATATCAAAGCATACCATTACAGGAATTGGTACAAATCCTAGTGGCTGAAGAATATATAGACCACGAGAGACGAGCAGCGGTAATGCAGAATCTACAGGAAAATGGAGCAAGTGATCTGGCTGCCAGATTGTCATCACCATCTCCACTACCATCACCATATGATGATTTGTTTGATGAGGATGAGTTGCCGGAATCAGCCAGCACAATGGGCTCAGAGGCTGCTTCAGAAGTATATTCTGCAATAGAAGATAGCTTTGCAGAGCATGACGCACAAAAGCTTGTTCAAGGAAGGTCAATTTTAGCCCAATGCCAATACGCCGACCTACAGTATTTATACTACAACGTCAGCGGTGGTGGATTTAACAGGACATCAGATGTAAACACATATTTCAAGCATGGCAGCACAAGTGAAGCAAATATACAAAGACTTGCAGCTATGGAAAATATATCCGATTCGGTTGTTGGTTATAGACGAGATCTGGAAAAATCCATACTTACAGATGAACTGGTACCTTACGGGACAGGCATACTCACAAGCCAGACCACATCAGGAGCCGGAAGCACTTATACAGCGCTTGCAGCTGCAGCTGGAACCACAAATGAACAGTTGGACGGAGCTCTTGCAGAGCAAAAGGGTGAGGCTGAATCCACCAGATTAGAGCTTCAGTTTTTTATTACAAACTTAAGAAGCCGCATGGGCGAAGCAGATATGATTTCATATATCGATGCAAGACTTGATGAAGCAAATGCAATATATGCAGCAGTAAAGGATGATGCATATGCTGATTACGCACACGAGGTTGTGCAAGCCTATATAGATTTTCTGGAGGCTCTAAAGGCTGACATTGAAAGCGGAATGGACGGTGGCTCTGCCGAGTTACAAGGGCTCCTTGATGAATACACTCAGGGGTATCAAACAGCTCTTGATAACAACGATTTAGGTGAGGCAGACAGATATGCAGCATTGATTGATGCCGTAGGAAGCCAATTAGGAGACGGCACAGGCCTTGGAGATGGCACAGGCCTTGGAGATTCCACTGTTACAGATTTAATGAATAGCCTATCAAATGCCTTAGGCGAGGGAAATTCCAGTCAGGCACTAAATGATATAAATGCATTAGCCGCCATGAGTGCAGTAGATCCTAACGGGGTACAAAATGCCCTAAATGATGCCAAAAACAGAATAGCTGGCAGCACTGAGTTATCCGATGATGACGCAAACGGACTACTGGATGCAGTGGGAAAGGCTATAGCAGATGGGAAGGATAAATTTAGCGGTAAGATATCCGCTAGCGATTTGGATAATCTTTTAAATAGTTTATTTGGCGGAGGCTTTGACAGCCTATCAGATGGACAAAAGGTGGCGTTAATAAAGGCCACCACAGAATTTGGAGCAACCTACAACAATTCGGATGTTACAAATTACGGATTGGAAAAGCTTACACAAGTAGTTAGCGAGCAGAATCCATATATATACATACAGCCTACTGAAATAACACCAGAGTATTTGGACTTAGAGCACATAGCGGCTGTTACAAGCTACAGATACGTGTTCAACGCAAGTGAAACAAGGGCGACTCTTTCAAACAGAGGTGATTATTATTCATTCGTCGCATATGAAGGCACCTACGAGGATGCAGCAGGCGAAGCCAAAAAACTAAATACACCACTGACCTTTAGAAAGACAGTTTATCTAGATGAGGATTCATCTAAGGAAATATTTGCTTGCAATGCTTACTATGTACCAGATACAGAGTATGGAATAGTTGTAACAGACCAGGTTGCAGCTTGGGCAGACCAGATAATGGAAATGTTAGTACAGTTGCTGTAAGCAAGGGTTATAGGAGAGGTTTTATGGCAGACTATTCAATTATTTCAGATTGTAGCAACTATTTGGTAAAGCTACTGCGAGAAAAAATGTGTCCAGAGCCAATTCCTTCATCAAACAATATACAGGTATCATCACCAATGTCACAGGATGTTGACTATCTAGTAGGTGTTTATCTGTATGACATTGTGGAGATGCAGGATATTGCAATTGGACCAAATATCAGAAAAGGTCGAGTAAGACTTTCGAGACCACCAAGACCATACATGCTTTACTATTGCATCTTTGTTAATGGTGGTTCCCAAATGGGACTTAAGGACTTGGATGTTCAAAAAATTCTTGGCAAGGTTGTTCAGATAATAAATGATAACGATTCAATTTTACCTATGGAATTACAACCTTGGCTGGAATATCCAGAGCCACCAATAGTTTTCTCTCAGGCAAAAATGAACATAGATGAGAAGCATAGAATATGGCAGGCTCTACACAAGCCATACAACTTAAGTTTATTTTACAAATCAGGTCCAGTATTCATGTCATCTGAGGATATCATCCATACACCTGAGGTAGTAGAGGCAACATTCAATCTTGATATGAAAAAAGATGAATAGGCCCTTTATCAAATTAGTAAAGAAAGGAGGTAAGGGATGGCGTTAAGTTCAATTGTGCATCGCATGGATTTAGATCTTGAATTAATAGATGCCACAACAGGCGAAGGAATCAGAGATGCCAGAGTAACATTTCATTCCGATGGAAAACTATTTCCGATGGTAAAAAGACAATGTGGCAATTACATCCTTATCAACAGCCCTAGGCTCAACCGCCAAATAACGGTGGATGTCCATGGATACGAGCCTACAGTTGTAGATGTAAAATACGAAGAACTAGATGAAATGCGACCTATAAAGCAAGTGCTTTTGATTCCCCAAATTACCGATAGTACCTTTACTAGTTTGTGGAGTATAGAAGGGGTGCTGCCTGGAATAACAGATATTTCGGCAGTAGTACCGTCGTCAGCACCATTTTCTTATCATTCTTATGATAGGGCAAGGAAGATGGTAAATATTCTTAATCCTCATAAACTGGAGCTTACAGGAAAAGACTACGGTCTGATTCACACCGACAAGGAAAGCTTCGAAGCTGTTGAGGCAAAGGAATTAAAGGTGCAAACCAAGCTGATGCTAAATGATTTACTTGAGGAAGAATTTGAAGTGGCAAATCCAATTGCAAGAATAATATTCGGCAGAGTGGATGAAAACGGCAAATATCTTTTGAGAGTAAGGGCTCCTAGCACAGACGACAAAACCGTAATCCTGTGTTATCACGTGGATGGAAAACGACGGTATCAAGTATTGGATTTTACAAATGCCCGCGAATTACAATTGGAAAGGAGAGATGAATGAGTGGTCCAGTATTGGTAAGTGGTGGAAGCCTAATGTGTACCATGGGAACAATGCCATCTACATTTACTGCAATGGCAAATCCCCAGGTGAAAATAGGAGGCGTACCTGCTGCCACAATGATGGACAATGCACCGCTTACGAGCATCAAGCCTTTTGGAATGTGCACAAGCCTGGCTAATCCGGCAGTTGCAGCAGCAACAGCAGCAGCTCTTGGAGTGCTTACTCCACAGCCGTGCCTGCCTGTTATACCAGGGCCTTGGATGGCTAGTGGTCAGAAAATCAGATCAGGAGGTAAAGCGTTCGTTTGTCAAGGTGATTGCCTTATGTGCGCTTATGCTGGAAGTATTTCAATTGCAAATAGCGGACAGACAAAGGTTATTACTAATTAAGATTTAGAGAAGGAGTGATTATATGGCGGAATATTTATCACCCGGAGTATATGTTGAAGAAATTGATAATGGTCCAAGATCCATAGAAGGAGTTGGCACAAGTACAGCTGGCTTCATAGGAATGGCAGAGAAAGGACCTATCGAGGGGGCTCCGGAATTAGTTACCACTTTTAATTCTTTTCTTAGAATTTATGGTGGATTCCTAAGTGAATTTACCCATGGAGAATACAGATTCCTGGCACATGCAGTAGAGCAGTTTTTCACAAATGGTGGAACCAGATGCTATGTAATGAGAGTAGCTCCTGAGGATGCAAAGCCAGCATCAAAGAAGCAGGGATTTATCACAGCAACAGCTGTCAATCCTGGTAAATGGGGAAACAAGGTTATAGTAACCTTGTCACAGGCTACAAAGCGTAAGCTTCAGCTGATGGGAAAAATCTCTGATACTACCTATCTTGCAAAGAATGCAGAAGGAATCAGAGAGGGCGACATTGTTGTATTTGAAAAAGAATACAACATGGTAACAAGTGTATTTGACAGAGAGATTACCTTTGCAAATCCATTTAAGGCTGATGTGGTTGATGCAGAATTGCTTCCAAAGAAGGTTCTTTATCTGGTTGAAACTGATATGACAATTAAATATCAGGATCAGATAGAAAACTATCCTGGAATTAATTTCACAGAAGGCTCACCAGATTATGTAGTTGATAGAGCAGAGCGTTCTGAAATTGCAACAATAGCTGTAGGAGCACTTCCTAAGAGTGTTAATCCTGTTGCAGAGCTTTTTGAGAAGGATGCAACAAGCCTTTCCTTCAATCTAGATGGTGGTTCTGATGGCAGCATTTCAAAGGTTAATGCTGGTACATTCATTGGAATTGATAAGGGACCAGGACAGAGAACTGGTATCCAGAGCTTTTTGGAAAATAGTACAGTAAGCATGATGGCTATTCCTGGTGTCACAACTCCTGAGGTGCAGGTTGCACTTGTAGCTCATTGTGAAAACTTAGGAAGTAGATTTGCAGTACTGGATATGCCTCAAAAGCTTTCTAAGCCAAAGGATTTGATTGAATTTAGAGGCTTAATTGATAGCACCTATGCTGCTATGTATCACCCATGGGTACAGGTATTTGATAGAAGTGCAAATAAATCAAGCTACATTCCACCTTCAGGTTCAGTACTTGGTGTATATTCAAGAACTGATATTAACAGAGGTGTTCACAAGGCGCCAGCCAATGAGACTGTGGCTTGTACAGGTCTTTCAATCAATTATACAAAGGCTGAGCAGGACATCCTTAATCCAGAAGGTGTAAACCTTATTAGAGCACTTCCTGGTCAGGGAATCAGAATCTGGGGAGCACGTACAGCCAGCTCTTCATCAAGCTTTAGATATATCAATGTACGAAGATTATTTATCTTCGTTGAGGAAAGCATAAAGGCTTCTACCAACTGGGTTGTATTCGAGCCAAACGATTCAATGCTTTGGAGCAGAGTATCTATTACAGTGGCATCATTCCTTGACAACCTGTGGAGAGCTGGAATGCTGGCAGGTGATTCTGCATCAGAAGCTTACTTCGTAGAAATCGGAACCAACACAATGTCTAGAGATGATATTGAGAATGGTCGTCTGATTTGTAACATTGGTATTGCACCTACAAAACCAGCAGAGTTTGTAATCTTTAGAATCTCTCAGTTTACAGCAGAAGCAGGTGGTGGAGAAGAGTAAATTAACATTAGATAAGGAGAAATAACTATGGCAGATGAAGGTACAAATGGTGCTGTAACACCGTATGAAGATGGAGGGAATTATTATCCCCTAACCAAAATGAATTTCCTTGTTACAGTGGATAACGTGAACGGCAAGGCTGCCTTTTCCGAAGTAACAGGAATAGAAGGAACTGTTGATGTAATCGAGTTTAGACAGGGTAACTCAAACTCGCTAGCACCACAGAAGATTCCAGGACTTGTAAAGCATGGAAATGTAACACTTAAGTTTGGATATACTAACGATAATGCTTTTAAGAACTGGGTTCGTGAGTGTGTTTCTGAAACAAGAGGTGCTATACCTCGTACACGTGTGCAGATAGAGCTTATTGATATCAACTCTGGTTCTCCAACAACAGTTAAAACTGAGATTGAAGGCACCAAGGTATGGGTATTAGTAAACGCGTGGGTTACAAAATACACAGCTCCAGATTTGAATGCTACCCAGTCTGAGGTTGCTATCGAATCAGTAGAAATTGCATACGAAGAATTAATTATTCCAAACTAGTATGTAGATACCATTACCATCATCCAGAATCGTATTTTGGATGATGGTTTTGGTACTTTCATAAAAGCTTAAGGAGGAAAGTGTATGGAAACAATATTTGATTTTGAATTACCTAGGGGTTATGTAGATGGTGACGGTGGAGTACATAAGAGAGGAAAAATGAGACTTGCTACAGCTCGAGATGAAATCAGTGCCACCAGAGATCCAAGAGTTCTATCAAATCCATCTTATCTGACAATCGCACTTTTAGCTGAGGTCGTTACGGAAATAGAGGGAATGCCAGCAGTAAATGGAACCTTGATTGAGAGATTGTTTACAGCGGATTTGGCATTTTTGCAGGATATGTACCAACGTATAAACGATATTGAGCCACCAAAGGTACAGTGCGTTTGTCCAGATTGTGGAAAGGTATTCCAGGTACCTATAAATTTTACAGAAGAGGGCTAAAGCTCTATCCACAGAAGGAAATGTATGAGGAAATGTCCTTTATCTCATATTATTTCCATTGGGGTAGTGATGACGTGCTCTCCTTAGAACATAATGAAAGACGTCGCTGGTGCAAGGAAATCTCATCCATCAACCAGTCTTTAAGACCCTCAGATAAACCAAAGGAAAAGAGTATCTTAGATTTGAAACCAACCAGGTCGAGATAATTTAAGCAGGTATTGTCTATGAGTATTTTTTCAGATAACACAGGTTTCACTCCTGTACCAGGCTTTAACTTTTTACTTAGAGTGGAAATGGCATTTGATGTTCCAGTAAAAAGTGTAAGAGCCTTTACAAAGAATTTTGAATATGAGTACATTCAGGAAGGCGGACTAAATGACTATGTACATATGAGGCGCAAACCTATTTCACAGCCATTTACCTTAGAAATAGAAAGATATGCTGCCACAGATTTGTACTACGATCCTCTGCAAAATGGCACTGAATTAATGCTGCCATTACTTTTAATGGTTTCACCATATCAGGGAATGTTTGCAGGATATTCCAGAAGAACCTATATATTTACAGGATGTACAGTTACTGGAAAAGAATATGGGGCATTGGACTCAGAAAAAAGCGGATTAATGACTGAAACAATAAAAATAGCTTATAGACAGGTTGCAGTTATAGACATACCAGAGACCATTGCGGCTGAGCCAAATAAATATACGAAGGCTTTATTTGCTGCGGAGAAAGAACAAAAAGAAGCAGAGATGTTAAAGGAAGTATACGGTCGTCAAGTGGATGATGCTGGATTTAAAACAATAAAGGATAACTACGAGGCAAAGGAAAAGCAGCGTAGTGAGGTTACAGATCCTGAAAAGAGAAAAACACTTAAATTAGACGAGAATGCCCCACGTGGTTTCAAAACAGGTTATGGAAAATTTGATGGAAAGCAGAGCGCTCATCATGTATTTGACTATAGAGAAGGGGAAATAAATCGAGGCGACCCTGTAGAAAAGAAGAAAGAAAATGAACGTTATTATAAAACAGGTTACGGCAAATTTGATGGACCAACGAGTTCTGATAAAAAAACCTACATAGCAGGAGAAATAGGTGCAGCACCAGATGCTAATAAACGTGAAACCTTCCATCCTAAATACGGAGAATTTAGTAAAAATAAGGAGGACTTTAGCAGTAGATACATCACTTATATGGACGGTGAAATAGAAAATGCACCAAAAGCTAATGAGCGTTTTTATTTTAAGAGTGAAGAACAAACAGATGAGAATGGTAAGAAAAAAACTATAACAAAAATCGGAGATGAAAGTTATTACGGAAAAGAAGTACTTGATCAATATAAAAAAGCAGCAAAAGAAAATCCTCCTAAAGAGAGAATTTACAAAAAAAGCTATGGAAAATTTGATGGGGATAAGAGTGCAGATAATTTCACTTATTTAGCAAAAGAAACAGGTAGTGCTCCAGATGCTAATGAGCGCACATACCCAAAGACTGAAAGCTACTATGGCAAAGAAATAGCTGAAAAATATAAGAAAAATGCAAAGGATAAACCGAGAAATTGGCCTAAGGATGAAAGTTATTACGGCAAAGATGTGGCTCAAAAATATAAAAGCTCAGCTAAAAACAATGCAAGGTCATGGCCAAAGACTGAAAGCTACTATGGCAAAGCAACACTGGAAAGTATAGCCAAGAAAGCAAAGAAAAATGAAAGAAAATGGCCACCAACAGAAAGTGCATTTGGATTAAACCAAATGAAAAATAATAATAAAGGTAAAAAATAATGCTTAAAATCAAATCTGCTGATTCAATGAGAAAATTGAAGCCTTTAACACCTTTCTATAGCGGTTTTTCAGAAAGGATTCGCACAAATTATGGAAGTATGAATGTGCGAATGGAAAAGGAAGAACTGGTACATTTAGTATCGGAACCACCAGAGGTCTATCTTGAGGATTTTGGTATGACTACGCTTACTAATAATACCAATATTCATTCAAATAAGAATATAAAGGTGGAAATGCTAAATGAGATGATTAATCGACTTTACTACAGCGATAGTCATCATTTCACATACCAGGATAAGGTTTACGTAGAAAATGTATTAAGAAAGCTTGGTGTGGAAAATACCAGCAATTTCATTAAGCAGGTAAAAGAAATAAAAGAGCAGATGGGTGAAACCATCAATTATATCAGGATTAACGAAAGCAACCCTGTAGCCTTCCAGAAGATGATGGAGCGCATTGTAACAGAAAACAATCGTATACCTAAAAAAAGAAAAAACAGTAAGAAGGAAGTTCTACCAAGCCGTCAGGAAAAGGAGTTGTATGAAAAGGTATTTGACAGGCTCCACAGCAAGGAAATCTATAAGGAAGTTACAGAGCTACTAAAAGCTAATCCAGATATGCCAGCTATAATCCGTCAGGCGGAATTTCATCTGGCAGAGCAGAAAAATGAATCAAGAGAGCTTACTCTTAATTCAATTTTTCATACCTTTGAAGGAGACACTAGAAACTATCTGGTGCATCGTTGGGAGCAGTTAAACGAAGGTGATGAGATTACAACAGTTACAGAAAATGGAGACATACTTTCATCTGTTAACGCCTCAATCATTATGAATCTCATTGAAAATGTAATGAGTCTTAGAGCTGGGGATAAGTACATAAGAGATGAGCAATGGTACCAGCTTAAAAATGCTTACAATCAATCGGCAGAAAATACCTTAAACAGATTCTTTACCGATAGGACATTAAGTACATTCCACATAATAGAACGGAATGACTACAGTAAGCAAATAGAAGAAAATATTACAAAAGAAACAGATGAGCTGGTATACAAGACAGAAAATATAGAGAACCTACAGAAGGAAGCATTAAATGAAATCAATATTAGAAACCAGCAAAAGCTGGAACAAATCAGGGCACTTGAGCAGCAGATTGTAATTAACAATCAGACTACAAATCCAGTGCCTGATAGAAAAAATACATATTATACAAGCCAAATATTGCTGGAGCATCCAGAGCTTTCTGAAGAGATAATAGCAAATATGCCTGAAAACAATTTGCAAGCAACAGTTTACGACCAGATTAAAGAGGTTATTGTGAATCAGGTTGCAGACCCTTTTACAAGAGAGCTGCTGGTGCATCTGGCTGAAAATGGCAGACCAGGAGATATATCAGAGTTAGAGACTATATCCCGCCAGCAAGAAGCTATTAGGAATGTTACCGAACATACAAGGCAAGTAGAACAGGTTGCAAGAAATATAGAAACTGAGCAAAGAACCTTGACTTTGGTTCATAAGTCAGAGGAACAGACAATATCAGAAGATATTTTAGATGAAATCAGACAGCAAAGAAATTATATAGACAACAGGCTTGTGGAAGTTACACAGAATGTTAATACCACAGAAACCAATCATACGGAAGTAATAAATCAAACTGATAATGAAGAAGTGGTGAGAAACATTCAAAACAATGTAATGGAAATGGTAGATAGAAATATCAAAGGGCAGGTGGATTCCATTTCCAACCAGGTATTCAGAAGGCTAGAACAAAAGCTAGACACTGAAAGAAAGCGTAGAGGGTATTAATTATGGGAGCATTTTCAGATTTAGCCGCCAATGCAATAGGTTCTGCGGTAGGCGCTGTAGAGCATGCATATCTTGTGGTATTTGATACAGGTAATATGAGACCTGTAAAAACAGTCGAGGCTCAAAAATTGGATGCAAAGAAACCATTAATAGAGGTGCCAGATTTGCCAGTGGATTTAACAGCATTAAGGGAACAGCTGGCAGTATATGCCCAATATGCTAGTGCAATGGCAGCGGTTCTTGCGGATTTGTTTCCTCATGCTGCAATAGATGATTTAAAAAAGGCAGAAAAATATGTAGGAATTAAAAGAGTAAAAGTGCAATTTAATCCCACTCAGGTCCAAGTAAATGCTTTAGGTAGTAAGTTGGCTTTTGTGTCAGGTGCAACAGCATCAAATGACAAAAAGAGCGATAAAAGTAGTTATGGGTATAGCGAAGTACCACCACGTATTACTGTAAACATACCTATCATTATTGATGAAGAGGAAAACACTAGGGCATTTGCATCTGATACAGTAAATGTTGCAAACATGTCGAATGTTGGTCAAACATTATTAAATGCGTTTACAGGAACTAAATGCACGGTTAAGGAAGAGACAGAAGCAATACTTTCATTGCTTAGAAATAGTTCCACAAGAACAGTGGGCTTTTATTGGGGAAGTAAAATGTCTTATGTAGGTTCTATTATTTCCGCTCAGGCTACTTATACAATGTTTCATCGCAATGGTGACCCATGCAGAGCAAAAATAAACCTGCAAATACTTACTGTAGAGCAGAGCTCTTCGGCTGGATTTAAAAAACAGTGGGATGATAAGTATAATGCTTTTTCAAAGGCTGATAAAACCAGTCTTAGTGCATGGGGCGAGAGCGCAAA
The DNA here is from genome assembly GCA_017934625.1 of Pseudobutyrivibrio sp. GTDB lineage: Bacteria > Bacillota > Clostridia > Lachnospirales > Lachnospiraceae > Pseudobutyrivibrio. The sequence continues at coordinate 30,059 of JAGBJE010000043.1, forward strand.
CCTGGGCAATGTAATAAATCTTCCATTTTAACATTACAGAAAGAGTGATTATATGGGTTTCTTTAATAATTTTAATAGGGCTTTGATTGGATTTCCATTAAAGGAATTTTCAAAAATAGATGGTGTGGATGCCACAAGCGACGTTGTTGATGCTAGTTTGAAGGCAAAAAAAGTAGCAGATGCAGCGCAATATACGATTGTGTCAAAGCTTATGGATTTGAGTAAGGGCGTGTCTAAATCAGCTATACAGGAAGAGCTTTTGCTGGAAACAGCCCTGACATATTATTGGCTCGAGGTAGAATTTAACCCTAATTCCTTACGTTATGTTGCAAGAAACGGTTCAATTCAACAGCAGCATTCGGTAACTGGTGATATAGGTGCAAATATTGCCCAGTACAACGTTGAAGCTCAAACCGATTTACATTTTGATATGTATGTAGACTCAGCTGTTTGTCTTAGCGCCACAACAGGATTAAATCTGTCAACATTGTTGTCGGCTAGGGTGAACGTAATGAGCGGAGAGGACTTTTATAATATCGCCCCAATAGTGGATGGTATTTGTTCACTTTGTAATTCTGTAGAAACACAATATTTAATTTTCGCCTGGGGACGTATGCTTTTCTATGGAGTATTAGAGTCAGTTGATGCCGAATATCAGATGTTTGATGTAGATGGAAAACCTATACGTGCAAAAATATCTATTAGTATTCGACAGTGTGGAAAACTAGGAAAAGATGAGAAGGCTGGGGATATTTTTTCAAAATCTAATTATTATTGGAAAGATGTCTATGACAGCTTTTTTGGGAAGGGAACCCAAGAAAATCTTAGATTTGGAAGAGGCTCATCTAAAGTACCAACTAGCGAAGGTATAAAAGATTTCAACAACCTTTTAAACTTGAGATAAGTGAGGGATAAATGAATACACTAATATATGGAGATCTCTTAAAGGATTATGAAGGCTTTGCAGATCCAAAAGCACGCATAGAGCTTAATGGAAAGGACGTTTCGAAAAATCCTATAGTTATAAATAATATTGATGTGGAAATATCAGCTGGTTTTGAGGCATCTATAGCCACATTCGATATTTATAGTGTATTTGACAGATTGCAAGCCAGATTTGAATATGAGAGTGTAGCAAAGGATGTTGTAATCGGGGCGACACTTAAAATATATCTAGGCTATGCAGTTAGGGTTAGAGAAGTATTTACAGGTGTTGTCACTAGAGTGACATTTGCTTATGAGTCTGGCGGTGCTCCACACATTACAGTTACTGGAATGGACATAAAGGGGCTCATGATGGCTGGAAGCTATTCCAAACAGCTAAAGGCAAAGTCTTATTCCGCAGCAGTAAAAGAAATCCTGGAAAAGACAGCATATAGCAAACTGCAATCAGCAGGAATTATCGAAAAGCTATATATAACCGACACCCCAGACACTCCGCCCCCAGGTACTCCAAACAAAAATCCTAATATCGAAATGGTGGCAGAGTCAGATTATGAATTTGTAGTAAAGGCAGCAAAAAAGTTTAATTATGAATTTTTTACAGTTGGTGGAAATGTATATTTTAGACCAGCAAAATGTGATAGCTCTGTAGAGATAAATCTTAATCCAGATAAGGGGTTGTTTAACTGCGAGGTAGAGTACGACATCACTGGACTTTCAGAGACAATCGAGGCCAGAGGAATGGACGATGGAAAGGGAAAAGTGATTTCTGCAAATACCAAACTAAATAACAAAATATCTCTTGGTAGTAAGGCAGCAGGGTTTATAAAGGGTAGTGAAAAGATTTATATAGATCCTACTATAAAATCAGATAGTGATGCCACAAATAGAGTGAAGTCTCTAAAGGAGACAGTTTCCTATAGATTTGGAACATTTAGAGGAACCACTATTGGGCTTCCAGATTTGATTCCAGGTGCTTTTATAAAGCTGGAAAATATGGGAGCACCAGTTACAAATAAATTTTATATCTACAGTATTCACCACAGATTAAATAAAAATGATGGATATCTGACAGATATAGTGGGGCAGGCGGCAAGTATTCCTTAAAGCAAAAGGAGAAGCATATGGGCTTATATGATGTAATTGATGATATTGCAAACAGACAAATACTGAAAACAGAAACTGGAGACAATCGCATTTGGGGCGTTGTAATTGGACTTGTGGTAAGCAATTATGATAAAGACCATCCTGGCAAGGTGTGCGTTAGTATCCCAATGCGTGACAAGGATGCCAACGAACTGAAATGGGCCAAGATGGTACAGATGTCTTCAGGCTCTAAATGGGGCACCTATTTCTTGCCAGAGGTAGGAGATCAGGTAATGATTGTATTTGACCATGGAATCATTGATAAGCCTTATGTTATCGGCTGTGTGCCAAAGGACAACGATAGTTTTTACACCAAGGCAAGGGACTCAAAAAACAAATACAAGAGGATAACTACAAAGAATGGAAGTACCCTTGAATTTTTTGATAATGAAAAGGGGGATGGGGCAAAGGATGCCATAACCCTAAAGACAGCCACAGATGCCTTTGAGTTTCACATGGATAATGAAAAGAAGGAAGTTTATCTTTCAGATAAAGAGAAAGAAAATCAGATTGTCATGAAAACGGAAAATGGAAAAATGATAATCAAGGCGGCAAAAAATCTTACTGTACAGGTGGGAGATAATATATCTCTCATAATGAATGGTGATAGCGGTAAGGTCACACTGAAGACTAACAAGCTTTTAGTGGAGGCAGCTAATGGTGCTGAAATGAAATCGGATATGAATGTAAGTATTGGCGGAGCCAAAGTTAAAATAGAAGGAAATTCAAATGTAGAGCTTAGCAGCTCAGGTGCAACAAAGATTGGTGGAAATATGATTTCACTAGGATAGTGAGGATTCAACTATGGATATGTTTTCAAATTTAGGTCAGTCTATGAAGTTTCCACCCCAAGTGGATCCAGCTACTGGCAGATTTGTAGTTTCATCAGGAAGGGATAGTGTGAGAGAATCCTTGTATCTGATTCTCATGACCACAGTGGGAGAAAGGTTTATGAACCCAGACTTCGGTACAAAAATGATGAACTATACATTTATGGACACATCACTGACAATGCTCAATATTTTTACTTCAGAATTAAGGAACACAATTTTAGAGCAGGAAACCAGAATAGCTGATGTGGATATCAACGTAGATGCTCAGAGTAAGGAAGGAGCTTTGATTATAAATTTAAATTACTATCTGGTGGGTAGTGATTTTATGGACAATTTCGTTTTTCCTTTCTATCTAAATAATGATAGTAACGAAGAAGAAGTGACAGAGGAGTATTAATAGTTTATGGCAAATGATTCTTTTTCAATCAAGCTAGATAACAGAACAGAAGAAGATATAAAAAAGAGAATAGCAGAGCTTGCAAAATCCTATGTTCCACAGTGGCATTTTGACACTGAAAATCCTGACATAGGCTCTACTATAGCGCTTTTGTTTGCAGAGCAGACAATGCGTAATATCAAGCATTTCAATCATTTGCTTCCTAAATATCACGCCCAGCTTGTAAATCTCCTTGGCCTATCATTGATGCCAGCACAGCCTTCTGGTTCAGTGGTATTTATAGATTTGATTGCAGACACAATGGAAGGCACCTTTATTCCAAGTCGCACTAAGCTTTTATCCACGGAAACAGAGGACAGAATCGTCTTTGAAACTACCGCTCCATTATATGTGTCAAATTCCAAGTTTACAGGAGGATTTTTGACTAGAAGAAGTGATGGAAGAGTTTACAAGTTTGCAGATGAAGCAGCAGAAGAGTTTTTCTTCGAGCCATTTCCACTGTTTGATTTTAGAAATATGGAGGCAGAGGGAGAGGACAGTGTAGTCATTTCCCATCCTTTTATTTTTGATGTTGAAGATGAAGATATAAGAATTGATTTGACGGGCAATGAGTCACTTCTATCTAAAATGAGAGATGGCAAATTTTCATTTTTGTTTAAGGGACCTAATGGCTATATGCCAGTATCTGATTATCAGGTTACATCTACAGGGGTGATTCTACAAAAGGATTTTAGCTGTATAGCCCCACAGTACCAAGAGCTTGAAGATGAGGAATTAGAGGTACTCCCTCAGGAACCAACCAAGCTAAAAATACTTGCCAACGAGCCGATCATTGAGACTATTAGTATAGACAAAATGGCTATATCTTCTAATGGTTCTTTCAGGCAAATGGATTTTGTTGGCAATGAGGAGGAGTCTTTTAAGGAAAATAATTTTGCACCATTTTCGGACAAGTTGGATTTGTTTAATGAGTGCTATATAAATCTGGAAAACTATTTTATCAAGCAAGAATCCCAGATTACCATGGAATTTGATTTGCTATTTGGAACTAATAATATCAGCATAAGTCAAAAGGAGCTTGATGAAAGCCTAAAGATAATCAAGAGAAAGCCTAGGAACCAGGCTGATGAATTAGGACCGGATGTATATCCTGATGAAGTAACCATGTGCTATTACAATGGTAGCTCGTGGAGACGAATGGATATTGATGGCTTTGATATCAGAATGTTTGCAAAGGGCACTGAAGGGCATATTAAGTTTACATTTGAATGCCCAGCAGATTGGCAGTCAATAGATGTGTCTGGCAGACAGGGGCACTATATCAGAATTCAGCTGATTCAGTCTTACAACTGCTACATGATTCCAGCTGTTCATCACTATCCAATATTTAAGAATCTTAAATGCTCATATAGCTACAACAATGCCACCTATAAGCCAAAGGAGGTAACACTGATTTCAGGCAGCAGGACAACAGATGTTAGTAATGCCGTGGCAACAGATGAAAGCGTGGATTTATTCCACCCAAGTCCATATAAAGAGGATGCCTTGTATCTATGTCTGGATAGACCTTTAGTAAATGGTCCAATAGGTTTGTTTGTAGGGCTATCGGCTGGTACATCGGTTCCATGTCAGCCTTTTGCGCTGGAATATCTGGCTCGTGACGGTTTTAAACAAATTCAGATTGAGGATGGCACACACAATCTTTCTCAAAACGGAGTCCTGAGATTTCTACCTCCAGAGGATATAGTAAAGAGTACACTAGAAGGCAGAGAAGGCTATTGGATTAGAATAGTAGCTGCAAAGCAAAGCAACCACGAGGTAATTCCACCGATTATTGAGCAGTTTAAAATAAATGCTGTTGAAGTATTAAATGTGGATTCCCAGGCGGAACAGGTATTTTATCTGGATGAAATCACACCAAATATGTCATTTCCTATAGAGGGCAACAACATATTAGATGTGGATTTGTGGGTGAATGAGCGAAATGTCCTGAGTGCTGAGCAGATGGAAGAACTTATGAGAACAAACCCGGATAGAGTGAAAGCCGATGTAGATATATTAGGGGCTATTCAGAATTTCTTTGTAAAGTGGGATGAAGTGGATTCCTTGGAGTTCTCTACAAAAGAAGATAGACACTACATCCTAAATAGGGTGACTAGACGAGTATACTTTGGGGATGGTTTATATACTAAGACTCCTACATACATGGATGGCCCGGCTTTTGTAGTATTTGTAAGAAGCTGTGATGGCGAAAGAGGAAATGTAGGTGAAGGGGCAATCGATCAGTCCATAGAGTATTTGGAATTTGTGGGAAATATAACAAATCCTATTCCAGCTTCTGGTGGAAATAATATAGAAAGCTTTCAGAATGCACTTAAACATGGGGCAAATCTCCTAAGCAACAGCGGCAGATTAGTATCAGCGGCAGATTATATCAGAGACATATCTGCCATGTCTAATAATATAGAGCATGTAGCTGTTGTCAGCGGAGTGGATCAGTATTTAAGAAAAAGTGAGAATCGACTTAATATTATCGTGCTAATGAAGGACTTTGAAAAAAACTCACTTACCTTCCAAAGACTGGCACCTAGCATAAAAAGATATGTGGTAGAAAACAGTGAGCTTACCATAGCTGAGGATGATATTTATGTTGTGGAGCCACTAAAGGTAAAGGTAACTGTAGATGCATGGATTAGACGTGATTTGACAGAGGACAGCTTCGTTGTCATGGAAGAAATGAAGCGAGTACTTAAGGAATATCTAAATCCTATTTCGTCAGAAAGTCACATGGGTTGGAACATTGGTGTTTTACCAAGACGAAAGCAGATATTTATGAAGCTTAATTCAGTAAGTGGAGCAAATAGAGTTGAGCGTATGGAAGTGGTAGCAGAGTATACAGATGAAAAAGGAACTCATGTAGTTACCTTGGAAGAGCTACCTAACAATATGTTTTTTGTGGTTGTTAGTGGAGACCATAAAATCCACACATTTTAGTAAATACTTACGGTGAGAGGTATTGGGATGATTTTTTTACAGGAAGACAAACTAGATCTTTATGATGAGACAATGGAAAGAGCAAAAATGCAGATTCCATTATATTGCAAGGACTGGACAAACTTTCATCCATCAGATCCAGGGATTACAATTTTGGAAAACATTTTTGCATTTCAGTTAAATCAACAAAGACAGCTATCCTCTGTCTCTCCTGAAGTGCAGGAAAAACTGCTAAACATGATGAACTTCAAGCGCTACAACAATAAATGCGCTAGAGTATTGTTGCAGGCTCTCAATGCTGAGGAGTCATTTCTGATACCAGTGAATCAGTGCTTTTCTTTAGGAGACCTTTCCTATGAATGCAACCGTCAGGTAGAAATTGGTGGCAATGAGTTGACAGGCATTTACTCAGTCTCAAAGTCCGGTGACATAGAGGATTTATCATTGCTTCTTTATGATGAATTACCTGTGGAGCGATATCCTTTTGGCAAGGAAGCCAAGGAAGGTGTGGAGCTGTATCTATGCGTAGAAAATCCTATTCCACAAGGTGAAGAAGTGATTTTTTATTTGTCCCATGCTCATAGCAAATGGCGCAATCCAGCAGTAGATAGAAAATTTGTTAATAGCTTTGGAGAAATAAGGTGGGAAATATACACCGATAAGGGCTTTGTGCCAGTGACAGTTCATGATTACACAGGTGGCATGGTTGCTAGCGGAGAGCTTAGAATAAAGCAAAATGCTGGGGAAATGGCAGAATATACATTGCCAAATGACAGCACCGGATATGTAATTCGTGGCACACTCGAGGAATCAAACTATGATGTGGTTCCTGTGCTTAACGGTGTTTATGGCTTTCTATTTGAAGTGTGGCAAAAAAGTACGGAAAGCACCTGCCTTACCTTTGCCAAGGGCAAGGAAATCTCCCTATATTTAGATTTGCTTGAGGAAGGCTATTTCAAGCTATACTGCAAGGAAAAGGATGGCAAGTATTATGAATATACAGTGGGAGAAGTAAAAAGGGGACAAAGACATTATGATATTGACCATGTTGGTTATGGTAGATTCGTTTTCAAATTTCCAAACACTGTAGCAGCTGGAAGTGATTCTATAAAGATAGTGGCATATAACGAGATGATGATGCGCCGTTACAGGATAGGCGAGCTTTATGGCTTTGATGACCAGGA